>JAEDHT010000056.1 GCA_016296885.1 Clostridiaceae bacterium
CTTGTTTCCATTCTTCTATTATATCACACTTTTACGATTTTGGGAGTAGAACCATTTTCTATACTTCTTTTCTTGTTTTTACCACAAAACTCTGCATTGCAGAAATTAAAAATACAGATTATCCATTAATAGTTATATTTTGATTTTAAGCATATTGAATGATATATCTTTCCATCAAGCGACTTCCACTTAACCTGCTCATCCTCGATTATCATATAGCTATTTGGAGAGTTTTCTTTTGGAATAGAGACTGAACCGGGATTAAGATATATATTATTATCCCCAAAGCTTTGCCATGCCGGGATATGAGTGTGACCATGCAAAATTATATCACCTCGTTGCAGTGGAGGAAGAAAATCTAGATTAAATTTATGGCCATGTGTGATATATATATTACGGCCTGCTGTATAAAGCACAGCATAGTCTGCCATTATAGGAAATGATAGAACCATTTGATCTACTTCCCCATCACAGTTACCTCTAACACATAAAATTTGAGTTTTGTAGTTATTCAACATTTCTATAACTTGTTTTGGATTATATTCTTTTGGCAGGTCGTTACGTGGGCCATGATAGAGCAGATCACCCAAAAGAATAATTTTATCTGGTTTTTCATACTCAAACACAGATACTAATTGTTTACAGTAAAAGGCTGAGCCGTGTATATCAGATGCAACAAGATATTTCATTTTTATCTCTCCAAGTTCAACGTCAATTTTCGCTTTCAATTATGGATACCAACAAGGGTAGTAGTTTATTCCAATCACAGCTGTTATATCCATAGATGGCGGCAGGCCTGTCAGCCGATATAGAGCAATTATCTCTATTAATTTTCTTTGGACTATATTGAGATGAGCCTAATAAATATTTATCAAAAACAGGTGGTGCATCCTCTGATGGGCTTAAATTTGTATGCATATACAAACTATCGATTTTCATATTGTTAGCACCCAAAATATCGCTATTTCTGTCATTTCCAATCATTATACATTTGGTGCAATCTATGTCATTTTCTTTTATTAAGGTATTAAAAAATCTAGAATCAGGTTTTTTATGCCCATAATTGGATGAGAGGTATATCCCATCAAAATATTGTGCGATTCCAAGCGCTTGCAATTCATATCTCGTAAAAACTGCTTGTGCGTTACTTAATAACCATAGCCTACACCCTATTTTTTTTAGAAATTTCATGGCTTCTACAACGCCCGGATATAGTTTCAGATAATTTATAGATGTAATCCTAAATATTTGTGCAGCACTTAAACCCAGTTGGTCGCAGTTATCTAAAATACCCTTTTGAATAAAAAGTTTAGAGAAAATTTTTTCAATTTTAACCTCCGGATAACATTCATAGCCTGTAGTTGAATCTTTTTCCGTCTTCTCTATTAGCTCTAAATATGATCTCCTAAGCTCATCGGCGGTATAATTTGCACCATAAAAGTTGAAAAAAAGCGCAGTTTTCTCAAAGGTTAGGTTATCTTCCTCTGTATTTATATCAACCAAAGTACCATACAAATCAAAAATAATATCGGTGTAGCGCATTATTAATCTCCTGAACAATAAGCATATTAATTTACTTTCCGGGTAAATTGATTCTTGCATTTGGGACACGTAATCATAATCTTTTTCTTTTTATTTTGCTTAGGTATTCTTAAATTTGCCTTGCAGTTTGGACACTTATAGTATCTATAACTTTTTATGTCACGAAATTTATTTTTATTTAAAGTAAAAAAATCTTTAACTTTAAACTTTATTTTCAGGTATTTATCCCTCTCTGTTCTTCGCTTATATATATTTTTAGACAACGTGCGAAAGATAGATAACCCAATCAAAACTAGGGATAATATTGATACCAATCTAAGTGGTTTAATATAGCTCAGAATCATTACGATAATAGCTGAAATTGAGAGAAAACGAGAAAGCTCATCCGGACCATATCTTCCCTGCATAAATTTAACAAGCTTATAAGCTAAATTTTGATACCACTTCATATAATACATCTCCAAATAAACAATAATTAAATATGCTTGCCAATTGGCAATAAGATTGTAAAATTCTCAAGCACGTCTGATATTTAAATCATCATTAAATACAAGTTTCTAACAACTCATATTATTTCTCTTGGAAGCTGAGAATTGCCAACTCAATCTTTTTTTCTTACTATGTAAAAATAATTAATCAAACAAAAAAGTTCTTAACTCATCAACAGTCTTAAAATATCTATCGCAGTTAGCTCTCATAAAAGTTTCAATTTCTTTAATGTCATTCGCCCAGCCTGCCGCTACAAAAGGAACATTTACAGCCTTAGCCATATCAAAACCTGGCTTTAAATCATCAATTACAATCATTTCTTGAGGAGCTAGATCATAGTTTTGCATAAGTTGCACTAGTGGCCAAGGATTTGGTTTTTTTTGATGCGAGGGATATTCCCATCCGAATGTCATGTCTGGTTCAGGCAGGTTGTTTGCCTTGTAATCACGAAGAATATTTTCTGAATAAGAATGACTTACAACGGCAATTATTCCGCCACGCCTCTTATGCTCTTCTAATATTTCTCTCATGCCCGGATAAACAGACGGAATATGCTGTTTAACATAATCCAACCAGTACAACTGTTCTTTATCCATATCTTCCTCAGACATTCCGCATATTTCACTAAAAAATTTAACAACACCTGGATCGAAATTGTATTTAAAATACTCTTCTAGAGTGATATTCACTCCCGGTAAAAAGCTATTAGCATACTCCACAAAACATGGATAGTGTATTAAGGCCGTTGAATTTACTACGGTGTCATCATGATCCAATACAAGACATTTATATTTTAACTCCATTTTAATTTCCTTCCTGTGTTTAATACATTAAGATCTTTTAGAAACTCCTGTTCATTCTAATTAATTGCCGATTACATGATGAAATTATATCATATAAAAAACTTTAGGACAATAAGAATCCTAATATTCTTTTTCATACGATGAAAATCTTGCTTTTGACATATAATAATTCTTGATAAATAAATGTGGTTGTGATAAAATTAAACACTGGAAAACACGAAAGAAGGAATGAAGCAAATGAAAAGAACCGCTCTATCTGATAGAAAACTGCCTGATTATACACGAGGTGAAGAAATATTTAACATGGTATCGCATATTGTGGGCGGAGCACTAGGTATTGTAGCACTTGTTCTATGTGTGGTAAGAGCTGCACATCATGATAACACATGGGGCGTTATAAGTGGAGCAATATATGGAGCATCATTAATTGTATTATATTCTATGTCAAGCATCTATCACGGACTGATACCGGAGAGACCAAAAAAAGTGATGCAAGTTCTTGACCATTGCACAATTTATTTTCTAATTGCAGGCACATATACTCCCCTACTACTTGCAGGAATTAGAAGAGTAAATCCTGTTGTTGCATGGGTACTTTTTGGAATTGTATGGGGATGTGCAGTTTTAGCCACTACGTTTACAGCGATTGATTTGAATAAATATAAAGTTTTTTCAATGATATGCTATATTGCGATGGGCTGGTGCATAATATTTGCTTTAAAAACTACCATACAGGCCGTTGGTGTTGGAGGATTTGTGTATCTGATTACCGGTGGAATATCATATACTATTGGTGCGATATTATATAGAATCGGAAAGAAACGCAGATATATACATTCTGTATTTCATATCTTTGTTGTAATTGGTAGTATACTCCACTTTTTTTGCATTTTCTTATACACAATGTAAAGTAATAATAGACACGGGGTGACAGGCATTGCCTATTACAAAAAATAAAATTGAACGAACTAAAATTAAAAATTTAAAAAGAACAGAACTAAAGACATTTAAACCACATGGTCTATCAAATGAAAAAGTAATAAATACGAGAAATAATATGGACAGAGAGCGTAATCTAAAAATATTACGATTCTGGATGAGAAGTATAGCCTGCGTGATTTGTCTTGTTGTATTTATAAGTGCTATATATTTCTTATTTATCGTTGGAAATGGCACACTCGATTTTTCTTTTACAGAACTAGTTTCAACCGATACCGAAGTGATTGTATCTGCTGCAAATAAATTAGAGGAGGAAGACCCATCAAAAATTAAAGAACGTCTAATAACAGTGGTGAATTTCAATAATAGGATAGATAGTAGCTACACCCCTGAACTATATGAATATGATGGTGTATTAATATCAAAAGATATGTCAAGTGATCTCGAAGAAATGATGGCAGCAGCAAAAGATTACGGAGTAAACCTTAGAATAACAAAAGGTTATGTGTCGTATGAAGATCAGCAAAAAACATATGAAGATACTATCAGCTATTATGAAAACGAGATGGGATATAGCTCTGTAAAATCCGAAGAATATGCTATGAAAACCACACCAGATGGCGAAAGCTGTGAAAATAGAACCGGATTACTCATATCGTTTGAAAGCAACAATGAAAATTTTGAAAAAACCAGCGAATATATATGGCTTTATAATAATTGTGTGAAATATGGTTTTGTATTGCGATATCCCGAAAAGAAAGAAAATTATACCGGTTATGAACCGATATACAATACTTTCAGATATGTAGGCAGAGAAAATGCCAAATGGATGCGTATGCTCGATATGAGTTTGGAAGAATATCGCAATTATCTTGATAATCAGTCAGTTTCTACTCCAAATTTCGTAATGGATTTGGTAAAGCAAGTTCCAATTTTGCA
>JAEDHT010000057.1 GCA_016296885.1 Clostridiaceae bacterium
TTCTTCTGGTAATAATGTTTATAGCAATATATTTTGCACAAAAGATTCTAATTCCCAAATGGGTATATAGCGGTCTGGTAGGAAGTATAATTGGGGTTATTTTTCTAGTGGCAGCACCAGCCAGCAGAAGGGTATCATCACAAACAAATATTCAGGGACTATGGAATCGCTTTTTGGAAATTATGACAATTTCCAAAAAGGAGCTATCTTATCTGATGGTAGTGTTGTGCTTTGTTGCATTACTTAATATAGCCTTTGGAAGACAAGAGAAAAGGGGAAGGGTATTGCCATTGATGTACTTTTTTGCAGGAGTGGCATCTATTTGTGTACTTTGTTTTTCCGCAATATATCCGGAAAGAGCATGGTTTGTGGGAGTGGTATTGTTTATTGTGGTGGTAGGTTATCTCTATAATGGGATTCTATTGTGGCCAAAACCTGTTTATTGTGTGTTGACTGGGGTAATGATATTTGTTTTTGCCGTTTCTTTCAAAGTAGAGTTTCAGGTGATAAATCATACCTATGAGCAAGTGAAAGAGGGTGTGGATATCATAGAAGAAAAATTGGAAAAAGGGGAAACAGAGGCAACAATACCCATGATTCCTTATTCTGGTAACAAATATGATCCATTTAATGACACTGGGTATGTTAAAGAATCTGCAGATGATTGGTTAAATGCATGGATGGCAGAATACTATGGACTTGAAGCAATCTATGGTTATCAAAAAGAGTAGTAAGTAAGACGGAGGAATTCGTATGGACATGTATGGGCATGTTTGGAGGCAGAAATTAATTCGCTTTGTTATATTAGCGTCTATAGTAGTGCTGCTAATAGAGTTGTTTGTTTTCAACTTCAGGCATTGGGAATCCAGGAAATGTGAGGAGATTGAGGATTTTTCCGTTGTGACGGGTGAAGGGCTGATACTCCAACCGGATGGGAGCTATCTGCTTGGTGAGACGAATCGCTACTTGGAATTTAATAAGATTAACAAAGAATTATCAACTTTGCGTATTGACATAGAAATTCTTGACAGAGAAAACGGGGAGCAGGAGCCTGTAATGCTGTATTTGGCAGCAAGAGATGATTCCCATGAGAATTATTACTGGATTCCTGATAGACAGATTTGGCACTCACAACCAAGAAGTCAGTATTTGACCTGGCATTTGTACGGGAACTGCAAAAGTATTAAAGTGACACCGGCACTTGATACGGGAACGCATATCAGAATTAATTTTGAACTGAATCCGGTGATTCCTATGTTTTTTTCAATAACAAGAGTACTTATTATATTGGCGCTTTGCGTGGCTTTGTATCTGTTGCGCCCTACCTCCTTTGTCTGCAGGATTCCTTTCCTGGATATGAAAAGAGGAAAGAGTATAGCTTTAGTTGCTTTTTTCTTAATCCATTTATTGGCGGTGGGGATGTTAATCCGAGTCAATCCTGTTTTTCGCGGAGAACCAGCTGTTAATCATGAACAATATCAGCGTTTGGCAGAAGCCTTCAGCCAGGGGAAGGTCTGGCTTCTACAGGAACCGTCGGAAGCCCTGAAAAAAATGCAAAATCCATATGATTATGATTACAGAAGACAGGTGATGCTGGAAGAGGGGCAGGACTTCTTGTGGGATCATGCATATTTTCAAGGAAAATACTATGTATATTTTGGGGTTGTTCCGGTTGTTTTGTTTTATCTTCCCTATTATTTATTGACCGGAACTGCCTTACATAATTATCAAGTGGTATTTATTGGTGCAACGCTGATGCTACTTGGAATTATAGGCGTTATTTGTCAGACAATAAGGCGTTGGTTTCCTAAGACAAGCTTTGGAGTGTGGTATTTGCTGACAGAGCTTGTTGTATTAGGCAGCGGTTTCCTATATATCTGCAAACGACCGGATTTGTATACGGTTCCGATTGTAGTCGGATTAGGGCTCGGACTTATGGGAGTTTGGCTTTTCCTATCTGCGGAGAAAGAAGGAAAGCTTTCCACATTTCATATAGCATGTGGGAGCCTTTGCACAGCATTAGTTGCAGGATGTCGACCTCAACTCTTCTTGTTTATTCTGCTTGATATTGTAATTCTAAGAAAGTTTATTTTCTCAATTCGATATCTACGAACCGGAGAGGGAAAGAAAAATACATTTGCATTTGTGATGCCAATGATAGCAATTGCCACATTGCTGATGGTATATAATTATGTTCGATTTGGCTCTGTCTTTGACTTTGGTGCCAATTATAATCTTACTTTTAATGATATGAGGAACAGAGGATTTGTTCTTGACCGGTTACCACTTGGCATTTGGGCATACTTGTTTGCACCTCTTAAGTGGACTTTGGATTTTCCTTTTGCGGAAGCTAACTTTTTTACAACTCAGTATCTTGGCGTTACGATATCAGAGGCTACTTATGGTGGACTGTTTGCGGTAAATCTGTTTGTCTGGATAATACTGGTATTTATATTATTTCGAAAGAAGATAGGGAACCATACATTAAGAGCACTTGTTTTTCTGAGTGCGGTTGCAGGAGTCATCATTATCTGTGCAGATACAGAAATGTCTGGTATTTTGATGAGATATTTCAGTGATTTTTCAGTTTTCTTTTTGCTATCTGCTATCTGGGCCTGGCTTTTACTTTTTAATCAGGTTGAAAGTGGGTGGATTAGGAAATACATGCTTTATTTTTTAATTTTATGTTTGCTTCTGACAATATTTTATCAGGGGAGAATTTTCTTTTTGGATACAGGAGAGGCATTAAAAGATGTTAGGAAAGATTTGTTTGCACAAATAAAGTATTTGGTGATGTTTTGGATATAGAGAAGGGGGAAAAGATGACAACTGTCAATGTTGTAAGTTTGCTATTAATCATAGGGATAATACTGGTGATGTTTCTGGAAAAACTGGATGGCAGAGATGAAGTGATTGGCACTAAATTAAGAATTTTCAATTCTGACAAGGAAGAGTGGAACTTTCCCAATTTTTTTTATATTCTATTGATTTATGGCATAATTGCTATTCGATTTATCGGTCTGGGAAATATTCCGGGGGGATTTAATCAGGATGGTGCTATGGGTGCAGTGGATGCGCTGGCGCTGGCAGAATACGGAACGGATCGTTTTGGAACCTGGCTTCCTGCTCATTTTACAGCATGGGGTTATGGGCAAATGAGTGTATTGCTGTCCTATTTGACAGTACCGTTTATTAAATTGTGGGGACTAAACAGTGTTACAGCCAGATTGCCTATGTTAATTGTTAGCTTGGCGGGGGCGTCTGCAGTTTATAGAATCGTTAAGGAATTGTTTTCAACTAAGGCTGCGACAATTGCTTTACTTTTTCTTGCAATTAATCCTTGGCATTTTATGCAAAGTAGATGGGCACTCGACTGTAACGTTTTTCCTCATATGTTTATTATTGGATTATGTTTCTTGATAATAGGGATGAGGAAGAAGTATGGTATTTATTTATCAATGATATTTTTCGCATTGTGTATGTATTCGTACGGAGTATCCTTCTATATGGTTCCTACGTTTTTGCTTTTTGCAGCGATTATTCTTCTTTTAGCGAAAAAAGTAACATGGAAACAGTTGCTGATTGCTTGTGCAATCTATTTTGGATTGGCTTTTCCCATTTATGGGACAATGCTGATTAATTTTATGAAGTGGGATACTGTCAGTCTGCCGTTTGTAACAATGCCATATTTTAAAGACAGCATCCGTACAAATGATATGTTATTTTTTTCAGAACAACCATTTAGACAATTACTAGCGAATATTAATTCGTTGATCAGAGTGGTGTTCTTACAAAAGCCTGACCTGATCTGGAACGCTATTGATGATTTCGGAACAATGTATCAGTGCTCAATACCTCTTGTTTTAGTCGGAATTGGAATCACTTTTTATAACGCAAAGCATGAAAAGAATTTAGAGAAGAAAACTATTAATAAAATGTTGTTAACTTATTGGGGATGCAGTGTCTTTGTGGGAATTTGCATTAACTCAGTAAATGTGAATAGAATAAATATCATTTTTTACAGCCATATTATTTTTGCAGGAATTGCAATTTATTATGTAGTGAAGAAATGGAGAAGTATTGCACTGGTATTTTTTATCATTTATAGCATACAGAGCGCATTGTTTTTTAACCGGTATTTTACGGTTTGGGCTGATCAGATGGAAGATATTTTTTATGAGGATTTTTTGGATGCGGTGGAATTTGCCGGAAATCAGGAATGCGATTATTATTATATCACACCGGACACGCAATATGAGGGATCGGCAAATGTGAGTGAAATATTGACGATGTTTGCACAGCAGATTGATGCGGAATATTACCAGGGAAAAACCAATCAATACCGGGGGGCACAGATTTCCTATGCTGACAGATACCGTTTCAAAAATCCTGAAATGGAAGAAATTAATGCTGAACAGAAAACCGCATATGTAATTAAAAGTGAAAATCTCTCTAATTATGATTTGAATTTATTTAAGGTGAAAAGATTTGATAATTATTGTGTCGTTATGCCCGCGCAGTATGCAGAATGGTGATTGGATTAGTGGTTGCAAGGTGGATAAAAACCGTGTATAATGCCTTGTGGAAAGATTGTTACTAAAATAACAATAGCAGAAA
>JAEDHT010000032.1 GCA_016296885.1 Clostridiaceae bacterium
AAAGCAAGAGGTTATCATACATTTGAAGGCTTTTCATCTATGATTTACCTTATCGTTGCAAAATTGGAACTTGCTTTACCAAATCCATTACGAAATTTGGAGTAGAAACATAAATCTAAAAGCATTGACAATCTAAAAATACAGCAGTATAATATTTATAACCTATAAAGAGTGCGTAAGGGACAAGCCCTATGATCGCCGGCAACCTACCGAAAGGCAAGGTGCTAAAGCTTGAACGATAGGATTATTAAGAAATTAAGCAATTCTATTGTGACGATAGGATTGCTTTTTCGCTCTCTTTTGGGAAATAAATTTGGGGAGCGATTTTATGCGTACAATCAAAGAACTTATTAGTAATGAAAAGAGAGTGTATATTTTACTTAAGAACAAAGAAACTCAGGCTCGATTTATGGTTGATGCCGAAAAAGAGGGTGTCATATACGGCGATGGCATAAAGCCAACAGAGCGTATGGTAGATGATATAATGGCTTTGCTACCCGACGGAACAATTTGCTTTTTAGGATTTGTAGGCAGAATGCGTTATAATCTTGATAAGGACAATATAATTCGTATTGACTATCATAAATATGTAGATGGGGCAAATGATTATATTATTTGCTAGTAAATCAAAAAAATAACTGCTTTTAAAGATTTAACAGCAAAGTAGTAATTTAAAGTATTTATAAAAGTAGCATCAATCAAATAAGTTTAGATACCAGCAGCTGGTATTTAAAGTTGGCTGAATGTCGGTTGTTTTGTTTATTTAAGATGAGATAAGCGAAATTTTAGGAGGACTAATTATGAACGAACTTGAAAAGATTCAACACACAAAATCTTTTATTGACAAACTGGCTAATGGTATAAATCCGTTAGATGACAAACCAGTGGCTGACAGTGATATTATTAATAATGTGAGTATATCACGATGCCTTTTCTATGCATCTGATATCATGAGGCGGATAATTGAAAATGGTGGCATAAAACCTATTAAGAAGGCATTAAAACTACCCTTTTCAATTTCTCAGAAACAATTGTCCAGTTTTCCATATTCTGAAGACGCTCTATGTATCAGTGAAATTACAAGAATAATTAATTCATTTATAGATACCGATACAATGCGTTCACTTTCATACTCGGACATCACTAAATGGCTTTTGCAAATTGATGCTCTCTGTGAAGAACCTAATCCTCAAGGGAAAACGGTAAAACTTCCCACAGAAACCGGAAGGCAACTAGGTCTTTCCTTTGAAAGACGAACAGGTATGTATGGAGAATACTTCGTTGTACTATACAACAAAAATGCTCAGGCTTTTATCATTGATAATTTTGATGCTATACTTTCTCTAAAAAATCAAAACTAATATTAATGTACTCTTTGAATTCAGCTTTACTTTCCTACATACGTCACATAAAATAGCAAAAAAATAATACAGCGGCTTTTTAACAAGAGTTTGATGCAAGTACAGCGGATTGTAGTTGCACCATTTTTTATCGTGTGAAATTATCTCTATAACCCCCACAGTAGATCATCAACCGTACAGCCACAGCTAAGTAGATAATCAACCTCTTCCGATGTGTAGCCATGTGCTGATGCATAGCTTTTTATTTCATCTATTTCGTCATCTTCTTCGTTGTAAATTATACTCCCTGCTCTGTACATATTCATGCCTAATCCAAAGCTATCCTTTAAGGCAAAGATGGACCTTTCTATTCCTCCGTTTTTATGTATTTGAAGGATCTCACCGTCGGATACATCTAAGACTTCATATTCGCCTGATTTTATTCTTCTGAATAAGTCACTATCTACAAGTGCCTTCCATAGTATTTCTTCGGTAGACGCGTATACATAAAGCTTTTCTTTTGGAAAGTGTATCATGCTTATAGGACTACTGCCTTTTACGATATACAGAGTTTCCTTATCATCAAGCAAAGCAAAAGTAAAAGAGCCACTTACCTCCTCCGCCATAAATGTAAGTGACTCTTTGTTTAGTTTATGTTTCTTTTCTATTAGCTGTACTGCAACATAGCTGTCTGTTTCAATGTTACTAACGGGTAGATTATATTTATTACGCAAGAAAGAATCATTGTAAAGTATACCGTTATGTGTTAGAGCAAAATTAGTTCTGCCTGCTCTGCCGTAAAAGGGGTGATTATTCTGATTATGTTTTTCATCACCTTGTGTTGTATGACGTGTATGTCCTATTACTGTAGATACATTTTTAGGTAGCTTAAAACTCATTTGATATGCTGGCTTTGCTTGTTTTGATATACTAATTCTTTTATTCCTTACATAAGCAATACCTGTAGCATCTGTACCCCTTACAGAGCTTTCTACAGCTAAGCTATATGTTAGTTCATCTAAGTCTATTATGCCTTTTTCTTGATTATCACCATAACCTATAAATCCAAATATTCCGCACATTTATATTTCCTCCCCACTTGTTACTTCTTCGTTTATATATAGCCTATGTAACTTTAAATACTCTATTAACTCTGGTTTGTCTGTTTTACTTATCTTGCTTACAAAATCGGACCATGTCATAACCTCAAAATCCTCATCTGATAAAGCAATAGCATCATTACATAATTCATCTACGAACTGTAATGATGCTAAAAATGTAATGTATTTAAGTGTACCTCTGAATATTCTAAACTCTACCGTGGTTGGGTTATGTAAGTTTATTGCCATATATCTTCCGTTATGAGCTCTTTTTGCTTTGTCTAAACTTGCCTTTGGGTTCTCTATAGAACCGCTGTAACGTCTTGCCCATCTATCTGCTTGATCCTCTGTTCTGCGTGAGAAGTTTAGTATCTCATACCAATACTTTTCAAAGAAGTATAGTATTCTGCCTATGACTTCTTCTTGCTCTGCAGTGGTATCACCTAAACCGCTTTTATTTACATGAAAGTGTAACCCACAGGTGTCAGCTTGATGTGATCGGTAACCCATTCTTATTAGCTTTTGTATTACATCTTGCCATGGCATAATGTTTTTATGATAATCAAGTGTCATAGGATGTGTTACTATTTCAAAGCCATCTTCAAGGCTACCATCGTGTTTTATGTATATGTGATCGTAATCTCTGTTTGCTATATTAAGTATTAACTCTGCATTGTAATCATCTTCACCTGCATCATCTACTTCTAACTCACAGCCATAATAGAGTTTATCATCACCGTAGAATATGGGTGTTGGTTTATGGTAGTAGTTATGTATTACGTGATCAAGCTCTGAATAACAGCTTTCGCAATATGGATACTCATTAAGTGTATCATCATCTCTATAATTAGCACTATCCTGACAGAACATAACACCACAGCCCTCACAGATTGTATAGTAATTATCAAAGCATTCATTACAATACCAATCACGTACGGCATCAGTTTTTAATACTCTTTTTCCACAGTGGTTACATATTATTGTAAACTCTCTCTTACAGTGGTCGCACATATATTCTCCGTTAAATAATATACCTTCTTCATCTAAGTCGAAGGTTTTACCACACTTACTGCATTTTTGTATATCTTTTTTCATTTCTTCCTCCAAATAAAAAAGTCCGTAAAGGTTAAATTAGTAACCCTTACGGACAAAGTTTTACAGCGGATATATAAGTCCTTCTACTCATTGCTTATATATCCTGTTATTGCACATACAGCCAAAGCCGCTGTAGCAACTATAATCTTTAAAATAACTTTCATTTTTACTGCCTCCTACCAAAGCTTTCTTATTATCGTGCCTACTATGAGCTTAAAGCCTGCTATGATGTTTCGTATCATAAAAAATCACCTCCCGATATTTTTTATCAAGGAGATGATGTATAAGTGTATAAAAGCTTTTTACGGGTAGGACTATACTGTCGTATTTTTCTTTTTAAGAATCTCTATAACAATTTAAAGGCACTTTTATCAAATTTCAGAAGCCCTTCATCACGCATTTTGCAAAGCTCATTTGACATAGCACTTCGGTCAACAGACAAGAAATCAGCAAGCTGTTGACGGTTAAAAGGAATGACAAAGCTCGCGCTGTTTTGGCGTTTTGCTTCTTCTGATAAATAAGAAATCAATTTTTCTCGTGTAGAACGCTTAGACATATGTCCGAGCTTTTGTACAAGTTTTTTGTTCTTTTCTGATATAGCAAAAAACATATTTTGCAAAACCAAAGTATGGAAACGGCAGGCAGACGAACAAGTTGTAATAACCCGCTTGACATCAAAGAAAATTACAGTACTATCTTCTACTGCAACTACATCATTAAGTAACACTCCGCTTTCGGGTGCAACATAAGCTTCACCAAACATCTCGCCTACTGCAACTTGACTAAGAATACTGCGATTACCCCAATAATCATCTTTTTGAATATGCAATTTACCTTCCACTAAAACTATTATATCGCTTAAATGCTCACCTTGTCTTAATACGTACTCGCCTTTTTTGTAGGTAAAAACACGTGCACCGAGGCAAGAAATCAAGGATTTAATTTCATCATCCTTTACACCTGCAAACATCTTTGTTCTTTTAAGAATCGAAATATATTTCTCCATAAACCATCTCTTTCTGTTGTAAAAACAACTGAATTGTTTTAATTATTGTACTATAATAAGGTTGTAAAATCAAGAGAGGAGACAATTTATGATACGTAAAATTATTAAAATTGATGAAGAAAAATGCAACGGATGTGGCGCTTGTGCCACCGCTTGTCACGAAGGTGCAATTGAAATGATAAATGGTAAAGCAAGACTTACACGTGAGGATTACTGTGACGGACTCGGTGATTGTCTTCCTGCGTGTCCTGTAGATGCTATCACCTTCGAAGAAAGAGAAGCACCAGCCTATGATGAAGCCGCTGTACTTGCCTCAAAGCAGAAAAAGCAAAGTCCGCTACCTTGTGGTTGTCCTGGTACTGCATCAAAAGCAATTAAGCGTGATACTTGTAACATACCGACAGTAGTGCCTGCTACAAGTCAGCTTTTACAATGGCCTGTGCAAATAAAACTTGTTCCTGTGAACGCGCCATATTTTGACGGTGCAAACCTTTTAGTCGCTGCAGACTGTACAGCTTATGCATATGGTAACTTCCACAACGAGTTTATTCGCAACCATATTACACTCATTGGTTGTCCAAAGCTTGATGAAGGTGACTATGCCGACAAGCTGACCGCTATCATTGCTAATAACAATATAAAGAGCGTAACAGTAGTTCGCATGGAAGTACCATGTTGTGGCGGTATTGAGCATGCCGTAAAAAGAGCATTACAAGCTAGTGGTAAATTTATTCCTTGGAGAGTTGTGACTATCTCTACGGATGGCAGGGTTTTAGATTTATAAGAAAATAAACAAGCTCATTAATAGAAATCCCCTATAGTAGAAATAAAACTACTATAGGGGATTTTGCCACGCTAGACAGTTATACATTTTAATTTCACCCATACTTAAACTTGAATTATCTATCCCAACACTTGTTTTTATCTTCTTCTGTTACGGCACGAATTACCTTGCAAGGATTTCCTACTGCAACATAATTGTCGGGTATATCTTTCACTACAACACTTCCAGCACCAATAACAATATTATTTCCGATAGTAACTCCCGGCAAAACATAAACGCCTGCACGATCCATACATTATTTCCAACTGTGATTGGGTATGCATATTCTAACCCTTTATTTCTTCGTTCAAAATCAATTGGATGTCCTGCTGTGTAAAAGCCACAATTAGGAGCAATAAAAACATTATCACCAAACGTCACTTTTCCACCATCCAAGATAACTGTATTGTGATTAGCAAAAAAGTTCTCGCCAATTTCAATGTTATACCCATAATCACACCAAAAAGGAGCAATTACACAAAATGTTCCTTCGGTTTTAACAAACAGCTTTTTTAAAATATCTCGCTGTCCTTCTTCATCAGATGGGCGTAATTTGTTAAAGTCATAGCATAAGTCTTTAGCTTTGGTTCTCTCTTTAAGTAAATAGCTACACAATTGTAATCCCATGACACCAAAAATCACACTATATTTACCATTTTGTTGAAAAAATCAAAGATATGATGTATAATAAAAACACAAAAAATTGGTTTTTATTAATATCTAAGGAATAGTTAATAAATTATAAATATACATTATGTAGACGATAATAAGTAACCTGTATTATCACACAATGCAGGTCTGGGTATAATTACAAAGCTTATAACATATTTAGCATAGTTTTAGGAAGTAAATTATTATGAAAAAAATAATATGTTTAGTTTTAACGTTAATAATGGCATTTTCTATGATTTCGGTTAGTGCTTTTGCTGAAGGTGGAACTAAAACAGATGTAGATGAAGTTGCTGTTGTTAAGTGTTTTACAGATTATATACTTAATCTCAACTGCGGTTACTGGGAAGAAACTATCGAATGTGAAATTATAGGTAAGTATAATAAATATGTTATATTTTACGGTAGTGATGGAACATTTAAGGATGGGAAAATATTAAGACTGGTTGATGACTATGCTGTTTCTTCAAATAGGATAGAAAGCCCTTATGAATTAGGTATATATGTATATAACGGGGCTGAGGTTTGTACGCTTACTGAGGCAATCGATAAAAAATACTTTAGAATGGCTGATATAGCACACCTTAGTGACAGATTTACTTTTGCTTGTGATGTAGAAAAAGAAACCTAAGCTCTGAATGAATATTTTGCTGATTACTTAAGTGGACTTCAGTTAGATCATGGTCAGACAGACTGTCGAATCGTCGGGTTATATAATGAATTCATTTTATTCTACGGCAGAAGTGGTATATCTACAGAGAATTATATTACAAGCAGACGGATTCAAAATTATTCTGTTTTTTCTTATACAGCAGATTATGAGTATAGATTAAATATATATGTGTTTAACGGTACAGAAATTTGTACTCTTGAAGAGGCTGTTGTGGAGAGAAATTATTTCAGAATGGACGATGTTGGACATTTAAGTGCTAATTTTTATAAAATTCATGAAATAGATGAAGAAACATTACATCAGTATTTCGTAGCCTATTTGGTTAAAAATAATATATCTTATAATGAACCAAGCTGCAACATATTAGGTCAGTATGAAAAAAATCTAATCTTTTTGGGGGATCATAGTACAGAAGTTGACCACACAGATGTATCAAGGATTATTGATGATTATGTTGTTGTAAATGTTAATAAATCAACTCCATACGACTTAGGTATATATGTTTATAACAATGAAGAAATCTATACCCTTGAAGAAGCTGTTGATAAAGATTTATTTGAAATGTCTGAAATAGAAAACTTAACACAACATATTAATTTACTATACGATGTAAATTGTGATAATACTCTTGATATGAATGATGTAGTTGAGATTCAGCGTATAGCCGCCAATCTTCATCAAACAGATTATCACTACAAGTATATAATTAATAATAAAACCCATATGTAGGCTGCAGTTATGGTACAAAGGTACGTTGCAAAGCTTATCACAGATTTATCCTAAAGCCTATAAAATCCCGCACGGCAAATTTTGCTGTGCGGGATAAATATTTTAGAATCTTTGTTAATATTTAAGGTAAAAGTTAAAATGCTATCTTGTACGAAAAGACGGTAAATTGGAATGTGTCAGTTCATTTTTTCATTTCTGTATATGGCAAAACTGTACAACCACATTTTTAGTACAGCTTCATAGCTCCCTCGTTTTCTTCCTCCACCTCTAAGCGAAAAATACAGTCTGCGTGCTTATTTGTGATAAACTCCATAAACTTCTTTCCGATACCCAAGCCACGATACTCATCTTTAATATATAAATCTTCAATCCAGATACAAGGTTTCCCAAATTCCGTTGAAAAACTTTTTGCAATCATGGCATATCCCAGAATATCGTTTTAATTTTCGATAATATACCCTTCCAAAAACTGTCTGTTATTAATGCACGCTTCTATATCATTTAAAAAGATGATCGAATCCTACGAGCAGAGCTTGAAATAAGAAATATATTGATTTTAGGATTAATAAAAGAGCTTAAAAATAAGCAATTTTAGCGCAATATTATTATTGCATTGAAATTGGGGCTTTCTCATTTGGTTAGTGAGGGAGTCCCTATTTTCTTTTAACAACAGATTTGATAACCGCTTATGTTACATATTGCTCTTGCTGTTGTTAGTTCAAAGGAGCAAAAGGTTGTTAAGTTTTTTGTATTAGTTATACTAACAGGATATAGTAAGTCTTTTGTTTAAATCAGAGGTACCGTAAGACATCATACCAAAAAACTACCAAAAATGTACGTTCACCTCACAGTCGAACTTTCAACTCTTGTCAGTAGTCAACGTTCAGAAAAAATAAAGGAGCTGATGCTCATAAAAACATTATAAAGCTCATATAAATTTTTCCGTACACATATCGTTATCATTTACGGAAATAATATTTACGAGGTGATTTATAATGGCAAAAAAGGGAATGAGCAGAATAGATCGTACGCACACCAGGATGAGAAAAACCGTAGCTCCTGTGCCTGAAATTCAAGGAAAAGCAAAGCACGGCAAAGAACACGCAAAACCAATTATTCCTGGAACTAAGGCACCATCACAAGAGGTATTCCATTCTACACCCCATCCACAGAATGTAACTGTGTCTTCCGATTATTCTATTTTTAACAACGATCTTGCCTTAGACAATCTTCAAAACGATATCACAGCAGCAGATTTGCAAGATTTATAAAAATTTACCCGGTAGAGCCTAAAAAGCTTTACCGGGAATTTTAATCTGATATTTTATTTCTGATAACATATATTATCATCCTTGGGGTGAAAATGAGGGCAAATTACTTAAATTATTATTTTCACTTCCATCGGGGATCGATTTTAAATATTCCGTGTCACCTCTGTGAGCAACACCAACACCTGCAATCTCCCCTTGCTTTGCCATATTAACAGCATCAGGTTTTGATACAAATGTTTCATCAGATAATTTATACCCTGTCACTTTACCGCTCTGCTTTACAAGCCCCACTATACGCTTGGCATTTTCATTTGCTTGCGGAATTTGATCAAGGGTATTTTTTATTAATTCATTTGATTCCATAATATTTTCTCCTTTTATCATATTTTGCACATACATTTTATATTTATGCAATTAAATATAAAACTAATTTATTATCCTTGACATAGTATTTTTTAAAATGTATAATTTCAGCGTGGGGTGATAAATGTGAAAAAGATAGTGGCACCATTAATTATTACAATTTTAGTAATAATTTATTTGGCAATTTATTTTGGAGTACTTATTTGGGTTATTCCGTATATTTGGTTAAAGGTGCTGTTAGCTGTTCTACCCATTACACTCGCAGGAACAATGATATATGTTTGTATTCAAAGAATTAACGAAATAAGGAGCGGTGAAGAAGATGATCTTAGTAAATACTGATTACATAACAGGAAAAGAACTTGAAATGCTTGGGCTTGTGCGTGGAAGTACGATACAAAGCAAAAATATAGGTAAAGATATTACCCAAAGCTTTAAAACATTGGTAGGCGGAGAACTAAAGGCCTATAACGAAATGATGAATGAAGCCAGAGCACTTGCCACAAAACGCATGGTATCTGAAGCAGAGCAGATGGGTGCTGATGCGGTAGTAAATATCCGTTATGCCTCAGCCGCTGTTATGCAGGGTGCCGCAGAAGTTATTGCATATGGAACAGCAGTAAAATTTAAATAACATTAAACGACCGTTTGAGATTAAAACTGATTCGACCCCCAAAAGTTAGACCAAAAACTAACTTTTGGGGGTCACCACAATTTAAAGGCTATTCTTATATACTCAAAACTTTTATTTAATAAGCAGATATGCAAAATAAATTGCATAAGAAATCAACATGATAATTCCGTGAAGTCTTGTAAGCCTCTTTTTGCGGAATACGCACAACCATAAAATAATTCCTGCTAAAACAGCAACAATGCAGTCAATAGCAAAGCTTGCTTCAAACTTAATTGGAATAATTAGTGATGAAATACCTAAAACAAATAAAATGTTAAAAATATTACTTCCTACTATATTTCCTATTGCAATGTCAGCTTTGCCTTTTTTAGCCGCTATAACCGATGTAAACAGCTCAGGAAGAGATGTTCCAAGTGCGACGATCGTGAGACCGATAAATCTTTCGCTCATTCCAAACATTTTTGCAAGCGCAGTTGCTGCATCAACAGTTACATCACTTCCAAAGATAATTAACACCAATCCCAATACACCCATCAAAATCAGTTTCCAGATAGGACTCTCTGAACTTTGAATTTCTTCGGCTTGCATTTCGCCCTTCTTGACCATCACAAACATATATCCAAGATATGCGACGAAACATAACAATAGTACGATACCCTCCCAGAGGTTAAGATTACCGTCTGTCATACCAAATGCCAACAATATGAGAGTAATCGCCAACATAATCGGGATTTCATAACGAACCGTTGTTTTTGCAACTGCAATGGATGTAATCACAGAGGAAATTCCCAAAATGATTAGTATGTTAAGGATATTACTTCCTACAACATTACCTACTGATATATCTGCATTTCCTTTCAAGGCAGCAGTAATACTTACAGCCGCTTCAGGTGCACTGGTTCCCATTGCAACAATAGTAAGACCAATCACAAGCTGTGGGATTCCAAATTTATCTGCTATACCCGATGAACCTTCTACAAACCAGTCGGCACCTTTTACAAGCAAAACAAAACCAAGTGCTAATAATAGCAATTCAAGAAATACCACGCTATCTTCCTCCAATTGTCAATTATTGTTTTTGCGAACCAACTGGGTTTACAATACTGTAACCTACATTTACAAGATGGTCCGCTACACGTTCAAGCCCTGCAACAGTAGAAGAGTAATAAGGGCTTACTTCCATATTACAATTTCCTTCTGCAAGACGTGCAAAGTGACTTGCGGTAAGTTCTTTTTTCATTCCGTCAATTTCGTCTTCCAATACTGCAAGCTCTGACAATCCATCTTTGTTTAGATTGTCAAAAGCATCCTTTGACAGAGCGAGCATTTGCATAACCTTATCAGACATCTTCTTAATATCGTCTTGGGCTCTTTCAGAAAAAGATATCTTCTTTGCTGACATTTCTGACACTATTTCATAGAAGTTCTCTGCGTGATCACCTATACGCTCAAGGTCATTTAGCACATGGAAATAAGAACCGATAACAAATTCATCACTTTGCTCTACCGATGGAGAAAGCTTTATAAGGAATCGTGTCAATTCACCATTTGTAAAATCAATAATAGATTCATTATTACTAATTTTATCCTTATTTGATAGGTTTTTTGTTTCCATTGTCTTGAAGGAAAGAGAAATGTTTTCCTCAACCAAGCTAAACATATAATCCATTTCCTTTTTTACCTGCATAAGGGCTACAGGAGACATAGTCAAAAGTCTGTCATCAATATACTTAAGTGTACGCTCAGACTCGATTGCTTTCTTATCTTTAATTATATGACAGGAGTACCTGACCAAATGCGTTACAAACGGTAAAAGTACACAAGTTGTTGTTACATTGAAAATAACATGGAAAATAGATACTCTCATTTGGAGAGACATTGGATCGTTTGCAGGGAAGATTGAAGTGAGTAGATTTATTATTGGTTCTTTGAATATCCATACAATTGCCGTAAAAATGAGCGTACCAATCACATTAAATGTAAAATGTATCAGGGCAACTCGTTTTGCATTTGCATTTGCGCCAAACGAAGCTAAAAGAGCAGTAACGCAAGTACCAATATTTGCACCAAGTATGATAAAAAGTGCAAGATCAAGTGATAGTACGCCTGTTCCAACCATTGTAATTACAACACCTGTTGCAGCCGAGGAGCTTTGAATTAATGCGGTAAAAATAGCTCCGATTAATATTAGTAGCAATGGAAAATCAATAACACTGAAGATACCTTGGAACATTGTTTCAACGAGCGGGTTCCCAAAAGCTTGTTCACTGCTCATTACATTAAGTCCTACGAAAATCAAACCGAGTCCGCTACACAAAAGACCTGCTATCTTAATCTTTTCCTTTTTGAAAAAGCCCATCATAACACCGGCAAAGGCGAAAAGATACATAAGCATATTGAAATAGTCATTTTTAAGTGCCACCAATACACCTGTTATCGTTGTACCTATGTTTGCACCCATAATAATAGGGGTTGCTTGCGTAAGCGTCATAACACCGGCATTAACCAAACCTATAACCATAACCGATGTTGCAGATGAGCTTTGGATAATAGCAGTGACACCCGCACCGATACCAACACCTGAAAAACGGTTATTACTGATTCTGCCAAGTAATTTTTTCATTCTTTCGCCGGCACTTTTTTCAAGAGCATCGCTCATAAAATTCATACCAACTATAAAAACACCTATACCCGCAAGCAGCCAAATAAGACTTCCTATAAGTTGCATTACATCCTGTGATGATAACATATTATTGCTCCTCTCGGTGAACTGTAAAACATAAACCCATTTTACACCATTTTAGGTAATTATATCATCTATACGGTTAAGATTTGGTAAAGAATAAAACAGCATCAAGAGTTTATAATCACTCTATGCTGTTTTATATTATTTTAACCTATACCCTATACCAAGCTCGTTTGCTATATAATTTATTTCGCCGGGTTTATCCCCAAATTTCTTTCGGATATTAGCCATATTAACTTGTAATTTTTTAATACTACCCTCTTGAGGATAACCACCCCAAATTGCTTTGATGATAGTGGCATAAGTCATCATTTTACCGCAGTTTTCTGAAAGAAGTGCCACAATGTTGTATTCAGTCTGCGTAAGCTTTACTTCCTTACCCTTTATGAAGACTTGACGGGCATCGTAATCAATTTCTAAATTCCTTAGGGTAAACCTACCGCCCGGTAATCGCCCCTCTTTTGCGCAAAAGCGATTATTACGCAAAGCTACCCTTATTCTTGCGAGTAATTCTCCCGATCCAAAAGGCTTTGTTATATAATCATTAGCACCTCTGTCTAAGGCATCAATTTTATCTGCTTCGTTCGTTCGGCCAGACAAGATAATAATCGGGGTTAAAAAGTCTTTACGTATATAATCAAGCAAGTTTATACCATCCATATCGGGAAGTCCAAGATCTAATATAACGAGGTCGGGCATATAAGATGTAAATAAGGTTTTAGCGCTCAAACAGCAATCAGCAAGAATTGTCTGATAACCTGCCATTTCAAGCAATGTTGCAACAAGATTGCGGATATTTGTTTCATCTTCAACAATAAGTATTTTATATTTGTTCTGTATCATTTCTTATTTATTCCGCATTTAAATTCCGCATTTAAAGTGAAACGGAATACGTTTCCCCCTGACTTTATTTTTTCGGCTTTGATTCTTCCGCTGTGTGCTTTATTAATTGAATCACACACTGACAAACCAATACCTGCGTTTTCTTTTAATTGTCACAATCATCATATAACTTTGTAAAAATACTCTGTTATCGTTTCAGGTGTTTCTTTCATTCCATTGTTAATCCACCATTTTAATGTTTCAACAAAGGTGGATACAATGTAATTTTTCCAGAAAGAATTCGGGACTTCATTATCTCTGCGAGATTCGAATAAAGAAAGCTGGCTTTCGATCAACACCTCAAGATTACTTCTGAAATATTTTAAAAACAATTCGTTGTTTTGAGATGATAGCAGTGCCAAGATATTATTATCGTTTTTCTGTAAATGCTCAAACAGATGCAAAAATACAGAGTCAGACCCATCGCAGTTAAAGATATGCTTATGCCCGGTTTCTTCGTTACTTGCAGTATCAAATATATGGCAAAATAACTCCTCGCAAAATTCTTTGAGAAGATAATCTTTCGTTTCAAAATGAGAGTAAAATGTAGCTCTGCCAACATCAGCCTTGCATATAATTTCACCGACTGTAATCTGCGTAAAATCCTTTTTGGAAAGCAGTTCGGTAAAAGCGTTAAAAATGGCTTCTCGTGTTCTTCTTTGTCGTCTATCCATTGTATTCTCCATACACTTTTTTAGATTTGTTCAGTAATGAATAATAGAGTAATATCGTATATTGTATTGGCAAATCAACCTGATATAATATTATTGAACAATATATTCGGTAATGAATCTATTGTATCATATATTAATTTACAAGTCAATCGGAGGACATTATGAAAACAGAGAGAAACATTTTGATAGCGTTTATCTTAAATTTAGCATTTTCCATTTTTGAATTTATCGGCGGGGTTATAACAGGTAGCGTGGCAATTATCTCGGATGCAGTGCATGATTTAGGCGATGCAACAAGCATCGGTATTTCATTTTTCTTAGAGAAAAAGAGCAAGAAGCAACCTGATGAAAAGTACACCTATGGTTATTCCAGATATTCGGTTATTGGTGGTTTCATAACAACACTCATTCTTCTAATCGGTTCTGCATTAATGATATATAATGCAATTTGCAGAATTATAACCCCGACAGAAATTAACTATAACGGGATGATTACTTTCGCTGTTGTAGGCGTTTGCGTAAATTTCTGTGCTGCGTTCTTTACCCGTGAGGGAGACTCTTTAAACCAAAAGGCTGTTAACTTGCATATGCTTGAGGATGTTCTTGGTTGGGCTGTTGTACTCTTGGGTGCCATCGTGATGAAATTCACAGATATCCCTATTGTTGACCCAATTATGTCTATCGGTGTATCGTTCTTTATTTTAAAAGGAGCAATAAAAAATCTAAAAGAAATTTTTTATCTATTTCTTGAAAAAGCACCTCAAAATATCTCAGTTAACGAAGTAAAAGAGCATATTGGTAAAATTGATGGTGTGTTTGATGTTCACCACATCCACATATGGAGTATGGATGGGCAGAATAATTACGCTACAATGCACGTCGTTACCAACAGCGAATCAAAAGCAATAAAAGAAGAAATCCGCAAAGAACTGCGTGAGCATGGAATAGGTCACGTGACGATTGAAACCGAAACAAGCACAGAGCATTGCAATGAGAAAGAATGTCATGTAGACAATCGATCTCATCATGCACACTGTCATCACCACCACCACGGACATCACCATTGTCATTAAAACAAAAGAAGAGGCTTACAAAGGAAGTCTCTTCATAGTAATTTAAAATTGCTTTTTTATACTTGCCGTATGTAAAATACAATGTGAGGGATGAAAATATTAAAACTATCAAATACAACCAGATCATACAATCACGCTTCTTATAATCCGTAATGAATTATCCATTTACTTTCCCTAAGTGCCTTTTCCGAAAGTTCTTTTAGTTCGGATAAGCCGGAAATATCTTTTATAACATCTATAAATGCTTTGATTGAACAAGGCGGAATGAGCGTAACACCACAATATGCAATGCCCTTACCCTTTACGTCAAGAGTATGCCAATAAAAATCTATACAATTGAACTTTACAACTATATCCTCTAAGTAATCATCATCAACAGATATACAGTTATATTTTTGCGGTTCATACTCGTCATACCGTTTTCCTTGCCTGGGAGCATTTTGCATTATACCAAATTCGTGCCTTGCCAATATCTCACTACCTTTGTCAATTTTATATTTATTAAACTGATTAATATGTACAATAAATGGAATTGGTTAGCAAAAAATAATAAGGATAACCGATACAACTAAAATTACAACTCCTAATATAAATTCTACTAATCCAACACACCTCGCATAATCTATGGTTTTTCGTTTATTCTTAAAATCTTCGTCAAATCCGTTAATAAGAGAATATTTTTTCTTGAAGAAGATGAGATAGCCAAAAGAGGTAAAAGCAAAACCCAAGATAACAGAAATAATTTTTAGCGCTATCATGATACCCCTCCATAATGCACAATAAATTAGAATTGGCCGATTAGTAAATGTATACTCGTGTAAAGACACCGATAAGAATGAGAATGACACCTGCAATCCGTGTCCATAACAATGTTCTTTTGGACACCTCAGCACTATTCGGCAAAACAGGGTGAATAAGCCATAACAAACCACAAACAACAAAACCTGTACTTCTGTAAATCCAATGTTTCAATATAGTGCTAATTACATTTGCCAAAAGGACAACAGCAAGAGAAATAAACATTTGTGCTTTATAAGTCAGTTTCATGCAACCACCCTCCTTTGTCAAACTCTTATTTATTGAACTATTTACTAAATTAATTATATACCGACAGCACACAGAAATCAAGAAACCCTGCATCTCTCAATAACCTTGATTTCCACCTACCTAAAAGCAGAGGTTTTCTGCTTCTATTTTGAGCGGACCATTCTCTTACCAAAAGGGGTGCAAAAAGCCACCTCTTTTTGCAATAATACTGTTCGATTTATTGAAATTTGATAGTGTTCTATTGTCATTTTTTTTGCTTTTCAATTATTACACTTGAAACAATCGCATACACAATTGCGATTATAATAATAGCTACTGCAATATATGAAATCCAACGTGTATGAAAAAATATAGAAAATCCATTTAGCAGGAATACTAGGCCAAGTAACAAAAACACAACCCCCGACTGACGATAATACGGTTTTTTGTTCATTGCATCTCGTTCTTGCTCAGAAGCATAAATGTATGCATTGTTAAAAAGAAATCCCTTTTCTTTAAATGAGCGAATACTCATAAAAAAAGCAAATGCAGATATCATACAAAGAACACTTGCAGCAATTATTTCGTCTATAATTAAACACCTCACAAATCTTTTTTATTTAACTTATTAACCAATAAAGTGCAAAAAACTTTAGTTACAACCCTTACTATTCCTGTTCAATATATTGAAATTTGCCTCCCCTGTATGAAACAGAACAACAATTTTTAAAAAGCATCAAACTTCTTCGGATTTCTTCTCCTTTATCATTAAATAAAGTGTGATTCCGTTAGATATAACTGTTGCAACATCAAATATCGCTCCGATATATGATCTCAAAGCAAAGTGATAAATTATCCATGGAACGAACGATAACGTTACAAGAAGTTTAAACTTTATGGGATCTTTCACATCCATAAAGATTATGTATACGGTACATATCACAGTAGGTATTATTCCTAAAAACCCCTGGTCGTTTAATAAAATTGTCATAACAATAGATACTAATATTATAACAATCTTCCATGATTTACTCAGCTTTTCTTTATAGCAAAGATAGTTTCTAAAACATGAGAGAACATTGCTGACAGCTCCGGTTACTCCGCCTAATAGCAACATACTCACAGCCTGTAAAAGCAATTGAATTATTTGCACCACAAGAATTTTTGACTTTTTCTTTATTGTGCCAGAAACCACCTGAATCATGGCTGCGATAAAATCTATAATATTTGCAGTCACAATTATCATTACAAATCACCTTTAATACCGACAGATTCATATCTATTTTAATGATTATAACACATAATTATTAAAATTTCTACCATAACAAAAAGGGACATCGAAGTGACGCCCCATAAAATTTATATTTAGTTTGATAAATATTTACTATCTTTCTCGCTTTGTTGTTTTTTCTTTAGCACTTCATTAATTTCGTTGGTTCTCCTTTTGATTATTGAATAAATAATCGCCCATATCGCCAAATATCCAACAATAAAAACACCTGAAAAAACTAAAATAGGAATTGTTCCCCATTCTAGCCAGCCATTAAGCAGATATGTTGCCAGATAGCTTATATATAAAACGCTACCATGAATTAAAATTGCTATCATTAATGGCAGACGCTCAACTTGATAGATGACATTCATACCGCCAGCAATAAAGGCAAGTGCTGATAATGAAAATATCCCAAGGCAGACCTGATTTATAGTCAAAGTCTGCAAAACACCTTGATGTTGCAAAATCAGATATAATATCGCCAAAACAATCGGACCAAAACCACAAGCAATCAAACCACGGCGAAAAAATTCCAAAATAATCTTTTTCATACCCCTTCATACCTCCTTCTGATTTGTGCAAAACAACGTCTGGAAACATATTCCCGATAGCCACACGTAAACACAGCATCCACACCACCGCTAAACACTGCATCAAATTTCAGAATACGGTGTTCATTAGCAAGGGTAGATTTGTTAATACGGATAAAATATGAAGGCAAAACATTTTCTAAATCACGGAGCCTTTCCTGAATACGATAGTGATTTCCGTTATTATCAATGGCAATCACTTTTCTATCAATAATGGTAATACACTCTATTTCATCGAAAGATAATTTTCGTTTTTCTCCATCCTTATCCCCCATAATGCTGTCCGCACCGGAAAAATTACAGACAAGATCTTCTATCTTTTGTGTCAGGGAGGAAGGCGCATGAACAATCGCTATAATTTCTTCTTCCGCATTTTTGTCGATAATGAGTTTGTATTTCATCGTCTCAAATCCTTATTGTTTTTTCATTTGCCTTAGGAAACAGAACACAGCAACCACCGTTGTTGATACACTGTAATAAAGAATTGGTAGAGTATGTGGAACTGCGAGCTCAAAATTTCCGTTACATAATGCTTTTTCCATTTCTACTGCATGAACAAACGGAAGTACACCTGAAATTTTCTTAAAAAGCCCGCCCACGAGATCCAAATCGAACCAAACACCCGAAAGCCATGCAGAAAGATTGGTAAACAATGCTCCGCAAATTCCGCCAATCTGCTTAACACCCAAAATACTGCCACACAAAAGCCCCAATGCAATATTGAAAATAGCCATAGGAATTATTCCAATTATAGCATAAATTATATTTACGCTAACAGTCAGACCTAATGGAATTGCAGCCAAATAGCAGACAACTGTCTGTCCAAGAGCAATAGGCAATATCGGGAGCATATACCCTAATATAAATTCAAATCCTGTAAGCGGTGTAGTGTATAATCTCTGCAAGAAGGCTGTTTCACGATCTTTGGCAACGAGCGTTGCGGAGAAAAGTGTCATAAAAGATAGTCCGAATATAGTGATCCCCGGAGTTAGTGTATTAATTTCAAACAAGCTAACCGGAATGTTTTTCTGCAAGCAACTCAGAAGCAACAACAAAACCAAAGGGAACCCTAGTCCAAACGCAAGATTAATTGGGTCACGCAAAATCTCTTTTGTACATCTTTTGGCAAAGGTTATCATTCTCATACTGCACCCTCCTTTACAATAGAAATGAAGGCTGTTTCAAAATCGTTGGTCCCAGCCTTACTGTTCAGTTCTTCTACTGTTCCTACTACAAGAAGCCTACCGCCTTTCATAATACCAATTCTATCTGATAGCGATTCTGCTTCCTCCATATAATGTGTGGTTAGAATAATAGTTACCTTGCCCTTCAAAGATCGAATCACATCCCAGAGATCATGCCTTGCAATCACATCTAATCCAAGGGTAGGTTCATCCAAAAATAGAATTTGAGGCTCGCTAATCAATGCCATGGCGATGCTGACACGGCGTTGAAATCCACCTGATAACTTACAGGCTTTTCTTTGTAAGATAGAATCCAGAGCAAATTGCTTTGTTAGCTCTTCGATTTTCTTCTTTGTTTTTTCTTTTGAAAATCTATGGATACCACAAATAAGCTCAAGGTTTTCCCTTACAGTAAGGTTTGGGGCTACTGCACTTTCCTGAGGTGACACCCCAATCAACTGCTTTACCTGTTCCGATTGCTTGGTTATGCTATAGCCACCTACGAATGCATCTCCGCCCGTAGGCTTTGTTAAGCAGGTTAACATTTTTATCGTCGTGGTTTTTCCAGCACCGTTAATGCCCAACAACGAAAACAATTCACCTTTACGAATTTCTAAATTGAGCTTGTCTACAGTAGTTAAATTTTTGTACTGCTTGACAAGCTCAATTGTTTTTATTTCTATCATTTGCGTTACCTCCTTTTTATTTTGCATTACTATCATAGCAAATAAAAAAGAGAAGGTGTTGATTTTTGTCTATTCGGTCATTTATGCTGTCTCATCGGTAATAAAAAATTAGGTTTACCACAAATTTTGAGTGAAGAATAATTTAGAATTTTATTATTCCTTACCCAACTTCTTTTTTTGCCACGACTTTTTATTGCACTTCGGGCAACACATATATCTTGTTCTGCCCATATGTGGTGCCAGATTAACGGCTTTGTATGTTGGAATATATCTATACCCACATTCCTTACATTCATAATATCCTGCCACTTGTTCAATCCGCAATGCATAGAAGCATCCTGCTAAGAATAAAATAAAGCCAAGTGCAATAAGAGTAACTCTCAGCCAATCTTCCATTTGAACAAAAGATGCAACAAATATTAATGTAAAAAGAATTACTATTGCAATGATACATATAAACACTTCTACAGACAACAATCTCTTGTCTGCCCATTCTTTTTGCTTCATCATCTCAAGCAAGTTATTTTCTAATTCTTTGTTATAATTCTTCATAGTAACTACCTCCCCACATAACAAATCATTTACAGTGATGCCCAGAATTTCACACAGCTCTAACATAACAGACGAGTCGGGCATTGCTTTTCACGTTTCCCACTTTGACACCGCTCTGTCAGTGATACCTAATTTTTCTGCCAACTGCGCTTGTGTTAGTTTTTGCTTTTTTCTACACTCAGCAATAAATTTACCAATTTTTGCTTGGTCCATAGGCTACCTCCTTTCACTTACAGCATAGCTGTTAGCACATACAAAATCCACACACTAATGGTTGAGTGAGGAGATATCAACCATCGGTAGAGTAAAAAATGAACATTATATTTTATTAATTTGACTGATTATAACACGAATTTATATTATTTTCTACCACATTCAAGAGCAAAAGTTAATACAAAATTGTTTAGGAATACTTTTGGGTTCTACTCCCAAAATCGTAAAAGTGTGATATAATAGAAGAATGGAAACAA
>JAEDHT010000033.1 GCA_016296885.1 Clostridiaceae bacterium
CACCTCCCTTTACACAAGGGAGGCTGAGGAAGTTTTGACGGAGGGAGAGAAAAGCTAGAAATCCTGCAAAAAAGCAGTTTTTCTCTCTCTCAGTTTCGCTTCGCTCAACAGGCTCCATCTGACGAGGGAGCCAAGGGATTTCAAAAACCGGTTTACTGGTAACTAGTAATCGATGCGTGGCTGGCAGGTCAACAGCACACTTGTACATCGTCTGCAATATTAAGGATATGCCCGAAAATGTAAAATCAATTATCAAAAAGGCTCTAGTTGTTCTCGATCGCACTAAGATAAAAAGCAGTTATCATTGTCATAAAATCATTATCGAGAGTATTTGCTTTTGAATAATCTACGCTTTGTTTAAATTGGTTTAGAGCGTCCGGAGGGATATCGCCATTGTAGCTTTCTAAAAGCAATTGCATTTCTAAATGAATATCGTTGCGGTATTTCACAGCATCCTCAGATAGCCACATTGATGAATGTTCACTGCGGTATTCGTTGTCGAGTGTGATGCACGTGACATTTGGATTGCTGATATCATCACTGTGAGTTGCCAGACTACATTCAATAGGAACGGTGTCATCGTAAGCACCATTTATTATAAGGACCGGTGTATTTACGGAATTGATAACCTCTGTCGCACTTACATTGGCATCTTCACCAAAGGTAATTCTGTTTTGAAGCAGTAAAAAAGGATATCCCAATTTTGCAAAAACACCTGCGTATTCCTCAGCCTTGCACATCATCATATCTACAGGCGATTCAAATCCTCCAATGCTCACTACAGCAGTTACGTTTTTACGCTCGGTTGCTGTGATGGCCCCATATCCACCTGCACTGTGACCATATATTAATATCGGTAGGTTTTGAAGAGTAGGCTGACGCTCGATATAGTCGATAGCAGATATGATATCTCTTTTTGGCTGAGACAAACCAATCATACCTTTGCCTTCGCTGTTGTTCATACCGGTGCCGTCATATGCAAGCACGCAAAATCCATTGTCCACAAAATGCATTATCTCCGGCAGGTGACTATCTGCTGTGCTTCTCATACCGCCTGCTATAAGCACTAAGCCTACGCTGTTTTTTTCGCCGTAGAGATATCCGCAAAGCTTGTTTTTGCCGGAGTAAAATTCGATAGGCTCTCTGGGATAAGCTGACAGTGTGCTGTCGTAGCTTAACTCTATGCCGGTTCCATCATAATCATATCTACCAAAGCCTACCTTAAAGAAAATTGCAGAAAAAGCAAAATTAGAAATTAGAAAAATTAAAAAAAACACCATCAGGCTGAGAATCACTCTTTTCGTAGTGCGTTTTTTACTATTAAGAAGTTTCATAATAACAAATCCTTTCTTAATAGCAAAGAAATTATTCTCTCCTGATGGTGTATTTATTCTTTGCTTTATATTATTTCATATGAATTAATAATAGAAGTTTGAAAGCCCAATTGAGACGCCTGCACAAATAGCGATAAATAAAATCACATAGATTACAGACATAACAATACTGGTTATTAGTCCGATTGTAGAGAGTATATTGCTCGTTCTTATTTTGCCGGTGTAAATGTTATTGTGAGATTCCAGATATTCTTTAAGCTTCTTTCGGGCTATGTATGAAAAGATGATTCCCAAAAATGAAACATAAGGATAAATTGCAAATGCAAGACCAATTATACTCCACACAAGCACAGTGGTAGATGTGTCGGGCGAAGTGTTTTGTATAGGTTGCTGTGGGTTGTAGCTTTGTTCGGGGGCAATGTCCGGTTGGTTATAATTTGTGGTGTCCATCACATTTCCACAGCTTGGGCAAACATTGGTATAGGTATGGTCAAACTGATTTCCACATCTGTTACAATACATAAGATCATCTCCTTATTTAAAAAGTAGGTTTAATTAATAATAGTAATTGTAGTAGCTATAATCATTTACAAATTCTTCCCATACTGAACCTATGATAAGCAATGGAACTAAAACAGTTAGAATTATAGATAAAACAAGACCTATGGTAGAAAGAATTTTACCTGTTTTAGATTTGCCATTGTGAATTCCGCTGTGAAGCCTGAGATAAGTTTTAGATTTGCCCAGACCTATAGCCGAGAAGATAATTCCCATAAAGTTGAGAAACGGTATAAAAGCAAGAATAAGACCAACAATACCCATTGCAAGCACTGTGCCGGAGTTGTCTGTATCTGCACCAAATGGCTGATTATATTGTGGCTGTGGGTTGTAGTTGTTCATTGGCTGTTGATAGGGATAGCCATTTTGAACCGGCTGAGAGTATGTATCCATAGGTTGTTGCTGGTCATAGCTGTTATGCACAGGCTGAGTGTATCCTTGCTGAGGCTGATCTACATAAGAATTATCAGCGTTAGATTCAGCAGTGTGAGCATAAGCTTGAACGTTCATCACATTTCCGCAGTTTGGACAAACGTTAGTGAGTGTGTGGTCAAATTGTTTACCGCAATTATCGCAAAACATAAAAAACTCCCCTTTAATTAATTATTTGGGACTGTTGCACTAGAGGAATTTTGCACGATTTGTGCATATTAACCTTAATGCAACAGCTCCTTATATGCTAATTATATCATAGATTGTAGAAATTTAAATCAATAATTAAAAATTTTTTTGTAAAAAATTGATAATAGCTCTATCGTAGCCGTCGGGATTGTTTATCCTCACTCTTGAGTGAGCTCCCTTATCAAACCACGATATCTCTTTTTCGCTTTGACACATATCATATAGCTCCTGTGCTTTTTCGGGAAGAGAGTAGATATCCTCTTTGCTGTGGATAAATAGAATAGGTTTTTTTAGCTTGGAAATCCTTTTTATCGGACCGTCTGTCATCGCATTTGCACCCGAAAAAATCCTTATAAGTGCCATGACCATCAGCGTGAAAGGAAATTGTGGGCGATGCTGTTCTATCAAATGATTTTTGAAAGATTCGCAAAAGGTGGTATACATACCATCTGCCACCATGCCATTTATCACGCTAGGACATTCTTTGTTTGTTATAGCAAAAAGTGCTACTGATGCACCTATGCAAATGCCGTGTAATATGACACTGACATTGCCTTTTTCTTTATTCAAAAACTTGCTCCACTCTATGATATCACGATATTCTTTAAATCCCAGTGAACAGAATGTACCGTCAGACAGACCATGTGAGCGATTGTCTATTACAAGCACATTGTAGCCTGATGCTCTGTATGGTTCAGCAAAATAATATGAATACAAGCAGGATTCCATACGGCCAGCAATAATAATAACAGCCTTATCACTGCCAAAATCGAAGTATTGCCCTACAAGGCGAAAACCATCGCTTATAATTTCTACATCCTCAATGTAGCTTTCATACTTTTTGCCCCATTCTAATCCGAGATCATACATATGATGATATTCTTCATCATCCGGAAGACTACATTCACGTCCCCATTTTTTCTTGCTTGTTCTCACAAGCAGAGCGATGTAAATTCCTGCAGAAATCACAATCGTGGGCAAAACGCCGGCCACTATCACCACGATTACAATAAGCTTTATCCAAAAATCAATACCCATATAACTCTCCTTAAAAGACTCCTATTATAAAATGATGAATTTTTTGGCCTCCGTCGAGGAAAGTGACTTCTAGTTCCGGAAAGCTTTGCGATAGCTTTTCTTCAAGCTCATATACTTCATCATCTGTAACATCATAGCCTTTAAATATAATGCAGTTTTCTTTATCTTCAATGTCGGCTATTTTGCTAATGCCGATTATGATACTATCTATGGCATTATGGCTTACTGCCACAATGTTGTTTTCGAGTAAAGCTATCTGGTCGCCTGCTTTGCATGATGGGCCTTCAAAAGAGAAGTCCTTTGAGGCTGTGGTCTGAAACAGCGTTGCCACACCATCCATACCCAGCTTCATCTGTGAAAGGCGATATGGTATATCTCTGCTATCGGGAATATCCATAGCAAGGGCACAATATGCCTGAGCCACACTTTCGGTGGGTAGGATGTGGATATTTGAACCTTTATACAGCTGTATTGCCTGCTGTGCTGATAAAAAAACATTTTTGTTGTTTGGCATTACCACCAAATGTTCGGCGTTTGTACGCTTAAATGCATCTATAAACTCTTGCGAAGAAGTGTTCATAGTGTCTTCACATTCAATTATGTTGTCACAGCCAAGCTCCAAGAAAAGATCTCTCATTCCTTTTCCGTTCACCACAGAGATGACAGACAAAGGCTTTTTCTGTATGTTTTCTTCCTTTTCCTTTAGCACACGATTGTGCTGAACCTGCATATTTTCCATTTTAAAGGAGGCAAACTCGCCGTATTCCTGACTAAGTGAAATCACCTTTGCAGGTCTCATGGTATGAATATGCACTTTTACTCGTTTTTGGTCTTGCACGACCACCAGCGAATCGCCAAACAGCTTTAAGTCGTCTATAAAGCTGTTTAGTCTAAAATTGCGATTATAGTTAGGATTGTTCATTAATTGCAGAATAAATTCCATGCAATAGCCATCTTCAAAAAGGCTGTTTTCGTTAAAAATCACAGCATTAGGGTGTTCACGGTTTATCATAGGCTGTATAGAGCCTGGGTTATCCTTTATTATGTCGCCGTAGAGATATTTTAGCATACCCTCCACTATCAGTATATAACCATATGCACCGCTATCCACCACGCCTGATTCTTTTAATATAGGAAGTATATCAGGAGTAAATGAGAGAGATTTTCGCATTTCTGCCACATACATAGAGAGCAAGGTTTCCATAGTGGTGCTTCTGCCTACTTGGCTTTTTATGTGTTCTATGCCTTCACGAGCTACTGTGAGGATAGTGCCCTCGGCTGGTTTTATCACAGATGAATATGCTGTGATATAGCCTCTTATAAATGCATTACGCATTTCTGCTGGGTTTACTATACCGGTTTTTTGTAGTTCCAGAAAAATTCCCTTAAAAAGCTGTGACAATATTACTCCGGAATTTCCTCTTGCTCCCAGTAGCATACCTTCACTCAACATTTTAAGATAAGCTCCCACCTCAGGTCTGCTTTGTGCAAACCTGATGCCGTTTTCGAGAGTAAGCACCATATTGGTGCCTGTGTCGCCATCAGCCACTGGAAAAACATTCAGTTTGTTTACTTCGTCTTCAAGACTGCGTAAATTTGCCAAGCCGTTGCGTAGCATACGCTCCAGCTCAAGTCCGTTAATTCTTTTAGTATTCATAAAAATCCGCCTCGGATTCTATTATTATTTTTTTATACTTGCTTTTTCTTTTTCAGATGTTTTTTCTTCTTTAACGCCTATTGTTGTAAGAGTTTTTGGAAGGATGTAAGACACCAGGAATGCTACAAATGTGCCTGCAGCAGAAATCAAAGTAAGGAGGAAGATAGCAGATGAATGGCTGTCTTCGCTACCCTTAAGGGCTGTTAGCACAGCACCTGTACCAATACCTGTGGCTACTCCGGAAAATAGTCCTTGCACAGCAAAATACATAGCAGAGTTAGAAACGCCTGTTTTCTCTTGTTCTTCGGCAGCCAGCTGTGATGGTATAGAATAAGCCACAGCAAATAGTGAGCCTATAGCAAACGAGCTGATAACACCGCCTACAATAGAAAGCACCATTTTTAATGTGCCATCTGCTAAAAATGAGATACCAAACAAGCCCGTCATACCCAAAGTATATATGATAAGTGTGTATCTGAAAGCTACACCGAAGCCATACTTATGTAGGATATGGTTATACAAAATAAGTGTAAAAGGAACCGGCGCAAAAGATGCCATCATAACAAACATCATATTCATGCCAACAAATGAAAAATACTCGTTGATACCGCCCAAAAAGAGCTGTACACCAAATGTCATAAATGAATATACTACCATCCACTTTATAAAAGCGGTGTTTTTGAATGTATGTTTAAGTGATTTTACAAGTCCTACTCTCTCTGAGGCAACTATGCTACCGGATTTGTTTGAATCTTCTTTTATCATAAACATAGGGATGAGCATTGTAAGCGCAAGAGGAAGCACAATCAGAGCTACTACTCTGATATTAAGGCCTTTTAGCAATCCTGCTACAACCACATAGCCTAATATGAAATATACGATATCGCACACAGACTTTACATTAGCTAGCAAGGCTCTGTCTCTCTCGTTGTCTACTATCTCGGTAAATGTGGCATAATAGGTAACCATGGTGAGAGTGTAGAAAGAATAGAAGATGCATAGCATTATGCCATAATAGACTGTGTTGAGCATAGTTACTCCGCTATGATCCGGCACCACGAGAAATAGCAAATATGATGAAATAAGTGGAATCAATCCGATTAGTATAGACGGACGGCGCCTGCCCCATTTTGTGCGTAAGCCATCGGTAAATGATGCCATAGGGATATCAATCACACCGTCAATTATTTTTGCAATCACCACAAATGTTGCCCATACAGCAGGCACGATAAGGTCTTTTTGCAGATATGTTTGAAATGGAATAGCGTTTTCGCCAAATCCACCCACCAGCAAAGCACTGCATAGGTAAGATCCCATCATCAGGTTGAGCATATTTATTCCCAGTCCGGAAATAGCGTATAAAAAGATTTGCCATTTTTTAGTTAACTTCCTCATTTGTTTATTCTCCACTTTCAATATATTTTGTAATTATCTCACGCTCTTGTGAAAGTTCGGCTGATATTGGTTTGCCTATATAATATGCTGCCATCAGCCCGGGGCCTATGTTTATTCCGCACAGCGGATGCACGTCGTTGATATATATAGCCTTAGGATGAAAGCGATTTTCTATCATTTCTTTATATTCTAAGGCTTGTTTATATCTGCTCGTATGAGCGATAAAGATAATCTGCTCTGAAGGGTTCTCGATAGTTTCTTCTATATAAGAGAGCAAAACCGAATAAGCTTTTTTGGCTCCTTTAACTTTGCCAATTACAGTGGTGAGGCCGTTGTAATCAAATTCGCCAATTGGCTTGATGCCTGCCAGTGTGCCAAAAAAAGCTTTAGGGTGAGTGATTCTTCCTTTTTTTGCCACAAAAGAGAGATCGTCTAGCCAGCCAGCCTGATGGAACTTGTTTTTATTTTTTTCTATATAATCTACCACTTCGTCAAAGGATTTGCCTTGTTGTTTGAGTTGGGCGGCACACACCGTGAGCAGACCAAAGCCAGGACCAAATCTTCGGCTGTCTATGCAGGCTATTCTAACATCAGGATAATTTTGCTTGCATAGCTGAGAGGCCTTTGTGGCAAAGCCGTGAGCACCACTGATTCCACCTGAAATTGTAAGAGATATGATGTCATATCCTTGTAAAGCGTATTTTTCAAACTCACGTCTAAATTCTTCTACATTAGCGGGAGATGTGGTGTAGGCATCAGGATTTTTTTTGAGATCAGCATAAAACTTGTCTCTATCATATCCGTTCCATCCCGGCAAAATAGAGATTTCTCCTTTGTCGGGTGTTTTTATGTGACCGGGTATAACTTTTATGTCATATTCCTTTTGGAAAGCCTCGCTGAGGTCACATGTGGCATCTGCAACAATAACATATTTTTTCATAGTCTTTTTCCTTTCGAAATTTATTTATTTTACAAATCTATTTAAAAATATATCAAGCTTTTGAGGAACATCTTTTCCTGCCAAAAAGCTGAGTATATGATGTGCGTTTTTCGGATATTCACATTCTTTATAAGAGGCACACGCTTTATACATTTGTTTGGAACATTCTATCGGCACAGATTTGTCTTCCGCTCCATGCAGAAAAAAGGCAGGTATATCAGTGTGCCTGAGAGAATCGCAGGTGCTGTCTTTTATATTTTCCTTAAAAGCCATCCTTGCAAACAGTTGTATATATGGCATGATCAGAGAAGTGGGCAGATGACGTTTATTACTGTCAAATTTCATCTGGTCATATACTGATGTGAAGCCACAGTCAAGCACCATAGCCTTCACCTTTTTGTTTTTTATTTTATCTGATGCATAGGCTATAGAGGTGCATCCCATAGATATTCCATATAGCACAATGTTTTTTGTGTTTTCTTTTTGTGATGCCCAGTCTATCCAGCGTAAGATGTCATATTGCTCGGTTATGCCGAGGGTTACGTGTTTTCCGCCACTTTTGCTATGGCCACGCTGATATACCATAAGCAAATTCCAGTCTTTTTGATAAAAATTCCGTGCTTGCACACAAAAGTTTGACATTGGCGTGGCACAATATCCATGCACAAATATAATCGTCTTATCAGAACCATTGTCATAATATTCGGCACACAGGGACACACCATCATAAGAAAATATTTGAACGGTTTCATAATTTAAGCTTTTCATAAAGCGGTTACATTCTGAGAGAGTTTTTATGTAAGGCTCATAATATTCTAGATCGTCTGATTTCTCTAGATCTTCTATGGTTATGCCCTTTTTTCTCGAAAAGAGTGAGAAAAACATCACAATGGTGGGGCATATTATAAAAATAATATAAATTGCAAGTAAAATTAAAATAGCATATAAAAATATCATATCATCACCAAAAGTGCATCAGAGCATTTGCACAGAATGAATATGGGCAGAGCTGTTCTCATAAAAATATATTCTGGCGCAGTTGATAGCCTTTCCGCAAGCTGAGGCTATTATAGGAACACCATCTACATCTGCTCTGAAAGATATAGTTTTGTAGGAATTTGTATATATTTTTGATGGTAAAAATTTTTTTAAACTGCTTGCTTTAAATATACTTTCTTTTTTTGTCCACATCAGCATAAAGTCAAGAGGCGTTATTAATGATGGGAATTCTTCCTTTTTTGATGCACATCTTTCATACATAGCTTTTATTTTTTTATCATCAAACTTTTTAAGAAATTCTTCTTCATTTTCTATGTCAATTCCAACCTCGTTATTAGACACAGCACAAGCCACAAAGCCTCCCGAATGGGATAGCGAAAAATTAACTCCGCAGGCAGACCATTTTCCACTTTTTTCGTGCTTGAATTTAATGTCTTCCATATTTACGCTAAGTGAGCGGTTAAGGGCGTATTCCAGTAGCTTCCACACATAATATCGCTCGTGCCTTACCTTGTCTAAGCCCGCATTAGATATATATTCGGCACGCTCAGGCGGATACACATCATCTATGATAATATCCTGAGGAATTTGGGCGATATATATATCAAAAATCGGACGCTTTCTCCATTTTTTTCGGAGTTCTTCTTCTTGTGTGCTTTTTTTCTCGCCAAACACACATTCATATGCGAAGTGTTCGCAGTTGTTATGAATTATATTGTAGCCGGTTTTGCCAAGAGATGCACGTGCCAGCTCTATTACCTTTTTTGGAGGAAAGCTTTGTTTTTTTTCTTTTCTGTCCGGCACAGCGGTTTCGACTATTTGTCCGCAAGAGAAGGTGTCTATATCCACAGCGCACACAGAGATATTAATGTTTTTTTCTTTAAACTGTGGCTGTGGCGGATAGCCAAACTGGATAACCTCATCATCACTTACAAAAATACCGTAGTGATACACACTGCCGATACGAATTCTTATCATATCGCCCGGCTTGCAAAGAGTAGGTTCCCATTTCATTGCAGTTTACCCTCAATATAGCTTACCACATCACCAAGCGTAGCAAAGCTATCCATACTCACATCGTCAAAGCGAATATTAAAATCTTCTTCTATAGCAATCACCATAAACAGCATATTTACAGATGTAAGCCCAAAGTCGGTGTAGAGGTTAGCACTTTCTGTGCAGTTTTCTGCAAGCTCCATATTTTTGCTGTCTGCTGATATGAGTATATCTTTTAGTTTTTCTAAAATCTCGGTTCTTTTCATATATAATCTATCCCCCTATGAGTATTATCCAAACTTTTTGTATCTTAATATTTTCATGCTGGGAGTTCTCTCAAAGTCGGTTTCTCTTATAGTTATTTTATTTACTCTTTGATAAGCAGGCAATTTGAGATTAACTTTCTCAAGCTCTTGCTTTGCAAAGGAGTTTATATCTTCTGTGTTGTATTTTGCAAGCTCTGTTTGCCTTAGCACAACCTCTAGTGCAAGTATATGCTTGCCGTTTTCGTCAATATCTTCAAAAACCTGAGAATCCTGCACAAAGTCCAGCTCGTTAAACTTAGCTTCAACCTCAGCAGGAGAGATGTTCTCGCCGTTTGATAGGATAATAACCTCTTTTATTCTGCCTGTGATATAGAGATATCCATCATCATCTATTCTCACAAGGTCGCCTGTTCTAAACCAGCCGTCGCTAAAAGAATTTTCGGCATCTTCGCCAATATAGCAATCAAGCATATTTTTGCCCTTTAGCCACAGCTCGCCATCTACAAGCTTAAGCTCCTGATTAGGGTATGGTATGCCCACAGAGCTGGGTTTTGCGGTGCTTTCGGGGTTGCCCGAAACCAGATTTGCAGATTCTGTCAGCCCATAGCCCGGAAACAGAGAAATACCCATATTGGCATATTCTTCTACGAGATAAGGCGACACAGCCGCTGCACCGCAGATGATATATTTCATATCCTGACCTAGCATATTTCTGCCAAATTTTTTAGACAGTGTGAGTGCCATCTCGGCAAGTGCCGGCACAAGCACCAGTATATTTGGCTTGAACATAGCTATATCATGGAACATATCTTTGTTGTTTCTGCAAATAAAGAGTGTGCTTCCGGTGTAGAGGGATGTCATCAGGTTGCGTATAAGACCAAACACATGAGAGAGCGGGAGCACGAGCATATATCTCTGCCCAAACACATCTCTATAGCCATAGCAACCATTCACGGTGCCTTGCATCACAGCTTCGTGTGAGAGCAATGCGCCTTTGCTTTTGCCGGTGGTTCCGCCTGTAAACATAATCACACAAGGTGTTGATGGTTCGCAGATTGAAAGGGGCGTTTCTTCGTCACAGGTGTTTTCTATATTAATAAGGTTAATATTTTTCAGTTTTTCAGAAACGAGGGAAATTTTCTCCTCAAGCTGAGGCTGATATATGAGCATATCTAAGCTATATTTCATACTACAGCCAAATACCATTGTGCTATCAAGCTGTGCAGGCAAGATTACCGCTGTGTGGCCTGATGTGATCACAGCCAAATAAGACTTCACAAAGTCATAAGAATTTGCACACAAGATACCCACATTCATCTTTTCTTTAGAGTTTGCGTCTTTTATAATAGTACGCATTTTAGCGCAGTCGCTTTCAAGACGGGCATAGCTGTAGCTTTCGCCGTTGTCTACGATTGCTATATCAGAAGAATAATTAGTTACGCAATCTTTCCACATTTCGCTCACATTAGAATATTCTTTTATTCTGTCAAAGGTTTCGTCAGTAGTATATTTTCTAAATAATTCTCTTGTTTGCGTTAACATTTTTATGCCCCCTCTAATGCTCAATATACAGTTTAAGATTTTTTAATTTTTAACAAGCGCTTCAAGCTCTTTTTCACGCTGATGCAATAGACTGGTTACTTCTTCCATTTTTGCAAAGCTTGGGCGATCTCCGCAGAGTGCTTTTACATCTACCGGCTCGCCAATAGCAATAGTAAGCCTGTGCCATATCTTTTTTCGAGGCTTTATATAAACCGGTATTATTGGTTTTTCACTTTTGAGCGCCATTAGCACCATGCCTGATTTAAAGGTGTCTACCTCGCCGTTGCCTGTGTTTACCTTGCCTTCGGGGAATATAGAAACAAGCTCTTCGTTTTTAAGATGTTCCACAATGTTTCTTATATCGCCGGTGTTTACATTATATCTATCTATAGGTATACACTGAAAGGCTCTGAGTATAGGCCCTCCTCTGCTGTCCATCAGGTCTTTGCCACACACAAAGTGGTGTCGGCGATACCATACGCCAAATTGCAAAAATGCAGGATCAAATTTGCCTAAGTGGTTTGATATCAGCAAAGCTCCGCCTTTTATTTTCTTTTTGGCGGTTTCGCTGGGATAAACTACCTTAGTTCTAAACGCTATAAGCCCGGGTAATGCCGCTGTGATTTTTACAAAATCAAAAAAGAGATATTTTAGCGACAGCACGCTATTTTTTTTCGTCTTCAAGTCTTGCATACATAACCTTTTCCAAGTCAATTATTTTTTGTCTTAAAGTGACTGTAAGTTTATCTATATTTTCTTTTTCAGATAAGCTAGAATCGAGTATTTCAAGCACATCCACAGGCTCTCCAATTATCACGTGAGCTCGCTTGCTGTTAAAGTAGCTTCCGTCGGTGTAGACAGGGATAATCTGCACTCCCGACATTATTGCCAGATATGCGGCGCTTGGCTTGAAAGCAAGTGGTTTTTGCTCGCCCTCCTTGGGCAATCGGCTCTCAGGGAATATTCCTACTATTCCGCCTTTGTCGAGTATTTCTTGCGATTTTGCCATAAAGCTGAAGTTGTGGACATCACGATCGACATGAATACCACCCATCATCTTGAGATATGTTCCAAGCAGAGGCTTCCTGAATAAAAGCTCTGCCATTTGATAACGCAATGTTCTAGAATAAAATACAAACAAAAACACAGCATAGTCATAAACAGATGTGTGATTAGAAATTATTATCGCAGGGCCTTTTATATTGCGATCCTGTAGGCTTTTATTCTCGTATAAAATCTTTGTGCGAAAACAAAGCTTCTGCACAGGCCATGCAGTTATCTTAGTAAAATTATTCCAAAATCTGACAAGCATTTTTTAATGCTCCCTTTATATATTCGTGTAGTTCTCTTATTGTGTTCATGCTCTTTTCAGAATCAGACGGAAAAGAGATATCAAATTCGCTTTGAAGTTGTGATATCATAGCGAAATAATCTAGGCTAGAGCCTCCTTCATCCAAAAAGAAATCAGAATCATAGCCTATTTGTTCGGCAGGCTTGCTTAGTGCCACTGCAAACATATTGCGTATGAGAGAGGATATTTCATCTCCTTCGATATTTGAACTGTCATGCTTTATCTCAAATGGCGTGAGCTTGCCTGATGAGAGGTCGCTTAATATGCGAGTTCGGTTTATCTTAAACTCTGTGGCTGTCATAAGCTCTGATGTTGTAAAAAAGATGCTCGATATCTGACCGGATAAATTTAGCTCGGATATCCTTTGACGAAGCCTTTTTTTAAGCAATTCAAAAACTTCTTCAGGTGTATGTTTGTTGATGCTAACTATCAGGGTTGGCACAGAGATGCCGTTTTTCTTTTGGCCTACTATGCAGACTCCCTTAATACCATCCATATTGAGCTGGTGTTCTATAATATTAGGGTTCAGGTTTTCACCATTTGGTGCAATGATGAGATCATCCTTTCTGCCCAATATTTTATATACTCCGTGTTCATATGATGCAAGGTCAGATGTGTCGAACCAGCCTTGTGAATCATATCTTTTTCCGGCTTCTATAATATATTTTGCCATGGCTTTGCTTCTTACAAGCAAAGTGCCATGTTCGCTTATCTTGTATTCAACACCTGTCATGGGCTTGCCCACGCTACAGGAATTTAAGGTGGCTTTGTTGTTGCTCAGCTCTACTGAGGTTATGCCGATTTCGGTCATGCCATAGCCGTTTGCAAGGTGATATCCAATAGAGTTAAAAAACTCTATTACCTCGCTTCTGATATGGCTGCCGCCTGTGATCATAAAGCATATGCTATCGCCAAACATATTTTCTCTAACTTCGCCAAAGGCTATTTTTGAAAAGAGCGCACTCAATGGTGCTATGTTTTCCAGCTTTTTAGATATGCTAAGACCTTTTAATAATTTTTTATATGTTTTTTCGCCACGTTGCTTCACTGTTTTGATAGCCTGTGCATATACCTTCTCCCAAAACAGCGGAACAGCAAATATATGAGTAACCTTATGTTTTTTGATTGTGTTTACTATAGTTTGTGGTGACATATCATTAAGCTGGACAAAAGTGCGTGAAAAAAACGCAAACCATATATACACTGCCACCAGACCGAATATGTGATAAAAAGGCAAAAAGGTGAGTTGTTTGAGCTCGCCTTTATAATGCTTTTTCATGGATTTGCTTTCTTTAATTATGCTATAGCTACCTTTTATTTGATGATAAAACTCTTCGGCGGTATAGGCACACACTTTTACATGAGATGATGTGCCTGAAGACATAACAAATATCTCGTCTGCAAATTTGTAGTCTTTTATTTTGTGGGTTTTGTCGGGAATTATATCGTCAGATAAAATAGTCTTCACGCCAAATTGCTTAGAATCGGATATCACAGCGCACACCTTGCAATCTATGATAACATCTTCTAAGGTGCTGTCGCTAAGGCGCATATTCATAAGCAGGGGTTTGTAACCACACATTAGTATGCACCAAAAATTTTCTATCCAGCTAAGGCTGTTGTTCATATATAATCCTACCACAGAGCCTGTGGGTACATCTGAAAGTAACCCTTGAAGTGTGTAAGCTTTGTGAAGGATATTGTCATAAGCTTCGCCGTAGGTAGTTTTTGTGATTCTGTATCCTCGGCTTTCCTCATACATCACGTTTTCTCTCTCGGCAAACATCATTTCAAAGAGAGAATCAAAATCTTTGTTAAGTTTTTCGTATTTTCTTAGCTTTGCATCTACAAATAAATCTATGTTTTTATAACCGCCAAAGGTTTTGGAATTCATATTTAGTCACCAATATAAATTTTTTGTGTAATTAAAGATACTGCTACATATTAAATAACAATCCTTATAATAGTATAGCACCAATAATAACTTAAATCAACATTTTTCGACATAAAACTGCCTATGGAAAAACTTTGCTGGGTAAAAAATATATATACCAATTTTTGAGCGTTAATTTACTATAGCCTTAATTTGATTGCTACGGTGATAGATATGTGGGGATTTATAAATGTATATCATTGTAAAAGAAAGTTGACAAAACCGCTGATAAGTGAGATAATTATCAGGATTAAACTGCGAATAATTGCAGAATTTTGTGGAGGTGTAATAATGGCTAAAGAGTTAGCTAAAGCCTACAACCCGAAAGAGGTTGAAGACAGAATTTACGAATTTTGGGAGCAAGGAAAGTATTTCCATGCTGTCGTCGATAAAGATAAAAAGCCCTATACTATTGTGATGCCACCGCCAAATATCACAGGTCAGCTACATATGGGACACGCCTTGGATAATACCCTGCAGGATATCCTTATAAGATTTCGTCGTATGCAGGGCTACAGTGCTTTGTGGTTACCGGGTACAGACCATGCATCTATCGCCACTGAGGCGAAGATTGTGGCTGCTATGAAGGAAGAAGGCCTCACCAAAGAGGGAATAGGCAGAGAAAAGTTCCTAGAGAGAGCATGGGATTGGAAAAAGGAATATGGCGGAAGAATCACATCTCAGCTCAAAAAGATGGGAAGCTCATGCGATTGGGACAGAGAGCGTTTCACAATGGACGAGGGATGTAACAAGGCTGTTAACGAGGTTTTTGTAAATCTCTATAAGAAAGGTCTTATCTATCGTGGTGAACGTATTATAAACTGGTGCCCATGCTGTAAGACATCTATATCAGATGCAGAGGTAGAGCATGAGGAGCAGGCAGGTCATTTTTGGCATTTGAGATATCCGCTTAGCGATGGCTCAGGATATCTGCAACTAGCCACCACCAGACCAGAAACTCTATTGGGTGATACAGCAGTGGCTGTGAATCCTGATGACGAGAGATACAAAGATTATATAGGCAAAACTGTCATCCTCCCGCTTGTGGGCAGAGAGATACCTGTAGTAGCAGATAGCTATGTAGACCCACAGTTTGGTACAGGAGTGGTAAAGATCACACCTGCCCATGACCCTAACGATTTTGAGGTTGGCTTGCGTCACAATCTGCCTATCATCAATGTGATGACAGACGATGCACGCATAATTGACGAATACGAAAAATATGCAGGCATGGAAAGATACAAGGCACGTAAGGCTATTGTGGCAGACCTCGAAGCAGAGGGCTTCCTTGTGAAGATTGAGGATCACGTGCATAATGTAGGCACCTGCTATCGCTGTTCATCCACAGTGGAGCCAAGGGTTTCTAAGCAGTGGTTTGTAAAGATGAAGCCTCTGGCAGAGCCTGCTATTAAGGCTGTTAAGGATGGCGAAACAAAATTTGTGCCTGCACACTTTGAGAAAATATATTTCCACTGGCTTGAAAATATTCGTGACTGGTGTATATCCAGACAGTTGTGGTGGGGACATAGAATCCCGGCATGGTATTGCTCAGATTGCGGAGAAATAATCGTAGCTAAAGAAGCACCATCAGTTTGTCCTAAGTGTGGAAAAGACCATCTCAAGCAGGACGAAGACACACTCGATACATGGTTCAGCTCTGCATTGTGGCCATTCTCAACTCTCGGCTGGCCTGAAAAGACAGAGGAGCTTGACTACTTCTATCCTACATCAACACTTGTAACGGGCTATGATATAATTCCTTTCTGGGTTATGAGAATGATGTTCTCAGGCATAGAGCACACAGGCAAGGTTCCTTTTGACACAGTGCTTATCCACGGACTTGTGCGTGACTCTCAGGGCAGAAAGATGAGTAAATCTCTTGGAAACGGTGTAGACCCACTTGAGATAATCGACCAATATGGTGCAGATGCACTAAGATTCTTCCTCGCTACCGGAAATTCACCCGGAAACGATATGAGATTTTCACCGGAGAGAGTGGAATCATGCAGAAACTTTGCTAACAAGCTATGGAATGCATCACGTTATGTTCATATGAATATTGATGATTTTGATGTGAAGAACGAGCTACCAAAGGAGCTTACCCTCATAGATAAGTGGATTATTCACAAGCTCAACATCGTGGCAAAGGAAGTTACCGAAAATTTGGAGAAATTTGAGCTTGGAGTAGCTGTTACTAAGCTTTATGACTTTATATGGGATGTATATTGCGATTGGTATATAGAGTTTTCTAAGGCTAGCCTGATGGCTGGTGGAGAGCTGGCTCAAAACACTCGTCAGGTGCTTGTTTATGTGCTAGAAAACATACTCAGACTTTTGCATCCGTTTATGCCGTTTATTACAGAGGAAATATGGCAGACATTGCCACATGATGGTGAAACTCTAATGCTTGCTGAGTATCCTAAATATAATGATAGTTATGTGTTTGAGCAGGAAACAGAGATTGTAAATGTTATCACAGAGACTATCAGCGCTATAAGAGCAAGAAGAAGCGAGATGAACGTGCCACCATCAAGAAAGGCAAAGGTTTATATCGCAGCTAAGGATATATCTGCTTTTGAGAGTGGTCGTGAGTTTATCCTCAAGCTTGCCAGTGCATCACAGCTGGAGCTTGGCGAAGAGTTCAATATCGAGGGTGCTGTTACTATTGTTACAGCTCATGCTAAGATTTATATTCCTATGGCAGAGCTTGTGGACAAGGAGGCAGAGCTTGCACGTCTAAATAAAGAATTGGCTCAGACCGAAAAAATGCTTGCTCAATCCGAGGCAAAGCTGAATAACGAGAGCTTTATCTCAAAGGCACCCGCCAAAGTAGTAGAGACCGTTAAGGGACAAGCTGCAAAGGAGAGAGAGAAGATTGCTCTTGTAAAAGCAGCTATCGAAGAGCTTAACAAGAGATAATGTTAAGTATATAATAATATAAAAAAATAGCCTGATATTTATAAAAGCAGTTGCTTTTATGTGAATATCAGGCTTTTTATTTTTTATGATGGATAAGATTTTGGTGGGTGAGGGGGTGTTTTTAAAGTTTAAAAAAATATGGTTATTCTATAATAAAGAATTGATAAATAAAGCTACCACAGCCCCAATGCAAGCAAATATTGAAAACCTTATGAACCAATAAAAAAACATAGTAGACCTCTTGATGGCAGATGGGGCTTTCATGCCTGCGATAAAGTGCCTTGCGTGCTTATTGAGCAGTGCTTCTTGTGTGTTTTTGTATTCGGGGCGCACTACGAGATAGGCTTTTTCGTAATATATGTTGTCTGTGTCGGTTATCTCTATAATTTGATGATTTATTCCCTTAATCATATCACACTCTCCTAAAGATAATGTTATATATAATGTTTGGCAAAAGTAAAAATGTTATACAATCATTCTAAAAAATAGTGAAATTTCAAAATTATACAAAATGTAAAGCTAAAAAATGTTGAGAACTATGTTGAAACTATTGAAAACCTTTCGATTTAGTGAGTGTCTATGTTGAAAACTATGTTGAAAGTGTTAAAAAGTTCTTAACATAGTGAGAAATTGTAACAATTTGTTCTCCAAGAATTACAATATGTAATTGATGATGTGTCAAGAGTTTTAGCGAAAAAAGTTTTATTTTTTTGTATTTTATTTTTATGTGACGAAAAAACTCGTATTATAGCCGTTTTTTAAGAAATAGTTACAAAATAATTACAGCCACACAAAATTACAAACTTATTACAATCCTATGTTGAAAACTATGTTGAAACTGTTAATTTAACACTGGAAAAAGTTACCGGACAACTTATTTTTGTAATATTTTATATGTTGAGAACTTTTAAACATTTCAAAACCGGTATTGCATTTTGACCTTTTGGGTATTATAATATCTATACTAAAGTAAATGGAGGTATAAAGAAATGGCACAGATTACAAAAGACACCATTATCGGTGATATCCTTGATATGGATCAAACTACAGCACCTTTTTTCCTTGAGATGGGAATGCATTGCTTAGGTTGCCCTTCCGCTAGAGGCGAATCTTTAGAGCAGGCTTGCGCAGTGCATGGCGTGGATGCTGATGAGCTTGTGGGCAAGATTAATGCTCACTTAGCAAATAAATAATATATTTTATCTTTATTACAGTCGCCACACTTTATTATTATTGTGTGGCGTACCTGTATTTTTACATAAATTAGGAGGAAATCAATACAATATGGGCAAAAAAATTTTCAAAGCAGAGTCTAAGCGCCTTATGGAGCTTATGATAAATTCTATATATACTAACAAAGAAATATTTTTGCGTGAGATACTCTCAAATGCAAGCGATGCCTTAGACAAGCTTCATTTTATATCTCTTACCAATGAAGCTGTGAGAGAGAGAATGGGTGAGCTTAAAATAAAGGTGTCAGTGGATAAGGAGAGCAGGACTATCATTGTAACTGATAACGGCATAGGCATGAGCGCAAAAGAGCTTGAGGAAAACTTGGGCACGATCGCAAAGAGCGGTTCTTATCAGTTTAAAACCGAGGTGCAGGATGATGAGAAGCCTGATATTATCGGTCAGTTTGGCGTTGGATTTTATAGTGCGTTTATGATTTCGGATAATGTGACGGTAACATCCAGAAAGTACGACAGTGAAAAGGCATACATATGGCAATCATCAGGCGTAGATGGCTACACTATAGAGGAATCGGATTCTGACAAATTTGGAACGCAGATAGTGATGCACGTAAAAGAAGATGATGAAGACAATAAATACAGCGATTTTTTAGAGTCTTACAGAATAAGGAGTCTAATCAAAAAATATTCTGACTACATTAGATATCCTATCAAGATGGATATTGAAAAGAGTGTAAACATAGCCGAAGAGGGCAAAGAGCCTGAGTATAAGACGGTAACTGAGACAGAGACCGTAAACAGCATGGTGCCGATTTGGCAGAGATCAAAAAAAGAAGTGACAGACACAGAGTGTGCTGAGTATTACAAAGAGAAATTTTATGATTTTAGCGATCCGCTTGCAGTAATCAGGGTAGATGCTGAGGGCGTGGTGTGTTATAAGGCAATGATGTTTATTCCATCACGCTTGCCGGGAGGATTTTATTCTAAGGGATATGAAAAGGGCTTGCAGTTGTATAGCTCAGGTGTGCTTATCACAGACAAATGTGAAAAGCTATTGCCGGATTATTTTAGCTTTGTTAAGGGTGTGGTAGATTCATCAGACCTTTCGCTCAACATCTCCAGAGAGATGCTTCAGCATGACAAGCAACTTGCCGTTATCGAGAAGAATATTGAAAAGAAGATAAAGTCAGAACTGCTAAAGATGCGTGATAATGATAAGGCAAAGTATGACGAGTTTTGGAAGCTCTTTGGTGCATCTATCAAGATAGGTGTATGCTCTGATTTTGGAATGAACAAGGATTTTCTAAAAGACCTAATTATGTTCTATTCTTCCAGCGAAAAGTCGCTTGTAACCTTGGATTCATATGTGGAGAGGATGAAAGAGGGTCAGAAGTATATTTATTATGCTTGTGGCTCTAGTGTTGAACAGATAGATTCCTTGCCACAGACAGAGCTTTGCAAGGACAAGGAGTATGAGATACTTTATCTCACCGAGGAATATGACGAGTTTATTGTGCAAACTTTAGGAAAGGTGGGCGAGAAGGAGTTTCGCTCTATCACCGCTAAGGATGCAGAGCTACACAGTGACGAGGAAAAGGAAAAGATTGAAAAACAGCAGGCAGAAAATCAACCCTTGCTCGATTTTATAAAGGACAGCTTAGGCGACAAGATAGTGAAGGCTATAATATCTGACAAGTTGAAGAGTCATCCTGTATGCTTATCGGCAGATGGTGAAATCACTCTTGAGGCAGAAAAATATTTTGCAATGATGCCGGGTGATGATGCCAAGCCAAAGGCTTCTAAGGTGTTGGAGCTAAATGCAGATAGCAAGGCTTTTGATGCTTTGAAAAAGGCATATGCCGAAAACAACACGTCAAAGGCAGCAGAGTATGCTGAGATACTATATAACATGGCTCTGCTGATAGCCGGCTTCAACATAGAAGACCCTGTGAAATACTGCGACTTGGTTTGTGGCTTAATGAACTGATAGAGGTCTTACTTTCTTTTTCGCGAGAAAAAGAAAGTAAGCAAAGAAAAAGCGGTGTCGTATGACAACTTGACGAGGTATAAAGTTTTGTTGCTCGATGGTAGGCTATCTGTCGGGCAATGAGAAAATATT
>JAEDHT010000004.1 GCA_016296885.1 Clostridiaceae bacterium
TTGATTCTTTATTCTAATATAGAATTATTTTTTTATTTAATCAGTGTTTCCCTAAATATGTAAATATTAATAAAACTAAATTAATTTTTAATAATGAAACGTGATATTCACGTTCCACTCTCATTTAAATAACTAATTAAAACTATAGGTGGATTATAACATAATTATGCATCAAATCCAATAGTCATAATCTTTTTCTAAAAACGAGATATTTTATTTATTAATTAATAATAATTTTTGTAAATGTTTTAAGGTTCACCTGTAAAAGAATGTTCGATCTTTACAACACTGTTATATGTAGGGTTGATACCTTTAACAATCTGTTCTATCCTTTCGCTTACCTGACGATTTGAGAGTGTAAATTTTCTGGGTATGACGCAATCAAATAAAACATTTGTATGGGTTGGACCAGGCACAGTGCGCAAATCATGAATTGTAAGTCGTGGATCGATATCTCTTATTTTTTCTGAAACCAGAGATTTTAGCTCACGGGTTGTCTTATCATCTGTGACCACCGGGTCATAGTGAATTAATAGCTGAAGATTAAATTTTGTCATAAAGTCATTTTCAATATTGTCAATTATATCGTGACATTCCAGCACATCTTCTTCTGCTGACATCTCAACATGAACTCCGGCAAACAGCCTTCCCGGACCATAATCGTGTATAATCAGATCATGAGTATCAAGAACTTTAGGATATTTCATAAGCTCTGCGTTTATCTCTTTTACAAAATCTTCATCAGGCATCTTGCCCAGAATGGGATTCAGAGTTTCCCTTACAAGTCCAAAACCACTTATTAAAATAAATATAGACACTGCAAGTGCCATATATCCATCAAGCATAAAGCCTGTCCTATAAGAAATTATAACAGAGGTTAGCACGACAGCGGTGGAAATTATATCATTTCTACTGTCCTGTGCAACTGCGAAGAGCGCTTGTGATGAAATTCTTTTGCCTATGTTTTTATAAAATAACATCATACCAAACTTAACAAGGATAGATGCTAACATAATGATAATAGAAATGGTACTAAAATTTATTTCAGTAGGATTTATTATTTTTTGGATACTACTTTTGAATAGCTCCACACCGATTACTATTATCATAATAGCAACTACCAGAGCAGAGATATATTCGTATCTACCATGGCCAAAAGGATGCTCTTTATCAGCCGGCTTGCTTGCAAGCGCAAATCCAAACAGACTTATTATACTTGAAGAAGCATCAGAAAGGTTGTTGATTGCATCGGCAGATATAGAGAGCGACGAAGATAATACACCTACAACAAGCTTGCCAATAAATAAAATTAAATTAAGGATAATTCCCACTATACTTGCAAATTTACCATAGCTACTTCTTACATTTGCATTTTCAACATTCTCATAATCTTTAATAAATCGTTTTAATATAAAGTTCAAACTAAATCCCCCTAAACATCTGTAATATGTAAGTAGGCTTAGAAAAGCATTTTTCTTTTCTAAGCCTTAATTTTTATATTTTTATAATCATTATAAATTGATTTTAAATAGCATCAATTGTTTTGATCTCTACTAATTTTGCAATACATTTCTGAATAATAACAACATCTTCCATAGTTAATTTGGAATCTCCATTAAGGTCAGAGGCTTTTGTTGCATTTTTTCCGGCGTCCTCAAGCTCTATTAATTTGGCAATTACTTTTTGTGCAAGTGTAACGTCTTCCATTGTAACGTTACCATCGCTGTTTATGTCACCAAGTTTTATAAACTGATCAACATTCTCAAATTCATCACCAGTGTCGTCTATGTCATTATTCTTTTCCCAAACTGCATATAGTTTAAGATCCTTGTTGTTGTCATATGTGTCGCCAGGTCTATAAACTACTTCTTGTGAATCATTTGATTTAGCCCATCCTAGGAATGTATAACCCTTCCTTATAGGTTCATCATTTGAAAGTCTGATGGGCTTATCAAAATCTTTCATCTGATATTCAGGAGCGTTCATTCCTCCGTTTTCAAAATATATGATTATATATTTTTTTTCTCCGATATCCAGAGTGTTGAATGTATAAACATTGCTCAGGTATGTTTGACCGTCAACATTAACAAAAACCTGATAATAATATTTTGTATTTGACTTAAGCGGTTTACCTAAAAGATCAGATAAGCTTGCTTCAAGGTGAAGGTTTGTAGAATCATTATCGGTGTCAATCTCATATGGCTTCATACTATCCATTCTTGTGCCAAGATATATGCCATATTTATCAATTTTTTTACCACTGCTATTGATACACCATGCGCTAAATTCAGCATTGTCATATCCAATGTTTTTTACACAAGTATCTTCTATTTTGCAATTTGATTTGCCGAGTGTAGTAAAGCTTGATGTATCTGTTTTGTAAGCTTCATCGCCGACAACAGCATAAGCGTAGTAGTAGTATGTTGTACCGGGGGAAAGCTCCCTATAAACGGATGATACATCGATAATTTCATTTAGAACAGATTCTTTAGAGTTAACAGGGATGTCGACAGTTACAGTATTACTCGGAAGTTGACCAATAACAAGTCCATAGGAGCTTATTTCGTTACTACCCAAATTTGATATTTCAATACCGATTTTAGCATTATTTTCAGTTACATCAATACTTTTTCTATTAATCTTAACTAATTTTGTAGATTCAAGGAAAGTATAGCAACAACGTATTTTTAATCTTGCTTTTCCCTCGCTTGAGCCATAATAGAGCTCATTCTTGGATTTCCAGTCGCCATATGCTGTTGTGCCCCTTATTTCATCAGGAGCATCATCAAGCACGAGAACTTTGTCAGTAGCTTCATCATAATCAACAATAGAAATGAAATGACCTTGTACCAACGTGATACATACTCTGCCGGCTTTAAGTTCATGTATTAATTTGTTCCATATGGTGTTCATACCCTCCATTGTTTTTGGGTATGAGTTTGATACTGCTATATAATCGTCAAATTCGTATTTTTCTGTACATTTGTAATTGTATCGGGAGCCATAGTATCCCGCAAGTCCTTTTGCAATGCTGTGAGATGAGCCTTGTCCTGTTGTGTAATAATGTGTGCCGGCGTAATCAGCCCATGTATGTATTTCGTCAATGGTAAATCTATGTCCGGTGAGATAGCCCACTGCATTTAAACTTGAAAACAAACCACAAGCGGATGGTCCCAAAGTGCTACCGCCGTAAGGGTATGATTCCCATCTAGGATCCTTTTGTTGCAAAATTATGATTTCTCTTTCAGCGCTTGCTTCAATATTATGTAGTGGTGATGCAACACCCACAATGATAATAGCTGTGAGCAATGCTGACACAATTTTATTTATTATTTTCATAATTTTCGCCCCTTTAACTCAGATTTCATGTCTATATTATACAATTATATTTCAATTTAGTCAATATAATTAAATGATTTTCCAAAGAATAACATCAACTATTGTCTTATATTTAGTAAAACTAGGATTTATATGTCTTTTAGGTATGAAAAAATAGATATAGTAGCTTTGTTTTGTGAAAAATTCTTAAATAATAGTTGTTTATTTCCAATAAAATAAAAAAATTAACAAAAAGTCTTTAAAAAATATTAATTATGTGTTAAAATTAATCGAATATTATTAAAGGTGGAACTATTATGTCTAATACTAATTTTATTTCAAGGCACCAAAGCAGAGAAGAAGCGTTTGCACTCCTATATGAAAAGTGTTATAACGATTCATCTACGGAGGAGCTTATCGAGAATGCACAGCTCAGTCGTGATTTTGAGCTAAGTGCATTTGCCAGAGAGCTTATAGATGGTGTAGAGAATAATGCCGAATCAATAGACAAAGCTATAGAAAAAAATCTTAAAGGTTGGACTCTCAACCGTATATCAAAGGTAGTATTGTCCATTATGAGAATAGCTGTGTTTGAGATAATGCATCTCGACAACGTTCCTGTTAGCGTTTCTATTAATGAGGCATTGGAGCTTGTGAAGATATATTCAACAGAAAAAGATGTATCATTTGTAAATGGTGTTCTTGGAGCTGTTTCAAGAGATTGTAAAAAATGAGTGTTTATTTAGGAATTGACACCAGCAATTATACCACCTCTGTAGCGGTTTATAGAGATGGTGTAATCACACAGAATAAGATGCTTTTGCCTGTAAAACATGGTAATTGTGGATTAAGACAGAGTGATGCAGTATTTCATCATGTGCGCCAGTTGCCTCTAGTTAGCAAAGAATTATTGGTGGACAACTCATTTGATGCCATGGGTGTTTCCTATGCTCCCAGAAGAGCGGAAGGTTCATATATGCCGTGTTTTTTGGCAGGATTAGGTGCAGCGGAGATGCTTTCCAATGCGCTTAATATTCCTCTGTATAAATTTTCTCATCAAGAAGGGCATATTGCGGCGGCACTATACTCATGTGATAAACTAGATCTTATAGGCAAACCATTTTTAGCATTTCATGTTTCCGGAGGTACCACAGAAGCATTGCTTGTATCTCCGTCAGATGATACTCCTTTTAGTTGCGAGTTGCTAGCAAGTTCACTTGACCTGCACGCCGGTCAGGCTATTGATAGAGTAGGTGTTATGTTAGGACTTGGTTTTCCCTGTGGTCCTGAGCTGGAAAAGCTTGCCTTGAAATGCGACGGCGAAAAGATAAGGGTAAAACCAGCCCTAAAAGGAATGGATTTTTGCCTGTCGGGTATCGAAAATCAAGCCAAAAAGCTCTATGATAACGGTGAAAGTAAAGAGAAGATAGCAGCTATATGTATTGAATACATTTTGCAATCTCTCGATAAATGTACTGAAAAAATTTTGGAACAGTATCCATCCTTGCCTATAATCTACTCAGGTGGGGTTATGTCAAATTCTATTATCAGAAAACATTTCACAAATAAGTACAATGCTTTTTTTGCTGAACCATGCTTTTCTTCTGACAACGCAGCAGGAATAGCCGTACTCGCAGAAATTAGTCATAAATCATTAAAATAAGGTAAATATATGTATAGCTCTAATATACTAACAGTAAGCGGTCTCAATATGTATCTTAAGGACCTGCTTGATAATGATATTAATTTAAAAAACATATTTATAGAGGGAGAAATATCAAATCTTGCAAACCATTATAGCTCAGGACATATCTATCTCTCGCTTAAAGATGGCAAAAGTGTGATAAAGGCGGTTATGTTTTCCTTCAATGCCAAGCGCCTGCGTTTTGTTCCGTGTGATGGTATGAAAGTAATATGTCGTGGCAGAATTGGAATATACGAAGCAAGTGGTCAATATCAGCTATATATTGACGATATGCAGCCTGATGGGGCAGGAGCACTTACCATTGCTTTTGAACAGCTTAAAGAAAAGCTGTCTAAGCATGGTCTGTTTGATGTTTCACGAAAAAAACCTATTCCAAAGTTTCCTGAGAATATTGGTGTGATAACATCAGCCTCGGGTGCGGCGATAGAGGATATAAAAAACATTTTATCACGTAGATATCCTATAGCGAATGTAATGCTATATTCTACATTGGTGCAAGGAAACGGTGCCGCTGAGCAAATGGTACAGGCGATAAATTATTTTAATCAAAATGCCTGTGTAGATGTTATTATCATCGGAAGAGGCGGAGGTTCTATGGAAGACCTCTGGGAGTTTAATGATGAAAAGCTTGCCTATGCGGTAGCAGATTCAAAAATCCCTATTGTTTCAGCTGTAGGCCACGAAACTGACTTTACGATATGTGATTTTGTTGCCGATCTAAGAGCGCCCACGCCATCAGCTGCCGCAGAGCTTGTGGTGCCTGATATGGCAGAATTACTTTCTGCAATCGAATATATGAATATTCGCCTAAAGAGATCAGTAGAGTCCACCTTAAAACAAAAAACTGATTTTTTGAATACATTAAAAATTAAATTGAATAGTTTTAATGCGTTTGACCTTGTCCAAAAGGAAGAAATTAAACTGGATATGTACTCAGAGCGTTTTAACAGTTTGATGGGCAAAATAATTGACAATAAAGCAAATACTTTAGAGATATACACTAATAAACTAGAAACATTAAGTCCGTTAAATGTGCTAAAGCGTGGCTATAGCTTAACTACCGGCATAAATGGCACGATAAACTCTGTAAAAGATGTTTCATCGGGCGATAAATTAACGATAACCCTCAGTGATGGCAAAATCAACGCTATCGCAGAGTAAAATTTAATAAAGGGGATACGATAAAAGTAATTTTTATCGTTGTATATAACAATGAAATACGAAGAAGCTTTGAGTAAGTTAGAAAATATAATAAGCCAGCTTGAAAGTGGCGAAAAGAGCTTGGATGAGTCACTGGAGTTATATGCAGAAGGAGCAAAGCTCTCTGAGTTTTGTTACAAAACTCTTAGTGAAGCTAAGCAAAAGCTTACATTAATTAATCATAATGATAAAGAGTGATAATGTTAGGAGTGATAATATGGAAAAGCTAATAAAAACTATAGAAGAAAAGCTATATTCTTATGTGCCAAACATTGATACTCTTGAGAAAAAAGTATTTGATTCAATGAAATACAGCCTCTCGGCGGGTGGTAAGAGAATTCGACCAATCCTTACAGCTTATTTTTGTGAGCTGAATGGTGGAACTCTTGAACAATCCCTGCCTTTTGGCTGTGCTTTGGAGATGATACATACATATTCTCTGGTTCATGACGATTTGCCATGCATGGATAATGACGATTTGCGTCGTGGCAAGCCTTCTAATCATATTGTTTTTGGGGAAGACACTGCTCTTCTTGCAGGTGATGCACTTCAAAGCCTCGCATTTGAGGTTTTAAGTGATTCCAAAACACGTGATTTAGTTGGCGACACTGCTTGCATAAAGGCGGTGAACTGCCTTGCAAAGCGTATTGGCGCAGTTGGCATGGTTGGTGGTCAGGTGATTGACTTGGAATATGAAAATAAATCTGCAGATGTTACTATTTTACGAACTATGGATGACAAAAAAACAGGTGCACTTATTTCAGCCGCCTGTGAGTTAGGTTGTATAGCAGCAAACGCTGATGATAAGGCAATCAATGACGCTGTTAGATACGCTAAGGCTCTTGGACTTGCTTTTCAGGTTGTTGATGATATTCTTGATATTACAGCAGATGAGAAAGAGCTTGGCAAGCATACAGGTAGTGACAAAGAAAATAATAAATCAACTTATGTGTCATTGTATGGTGTAGAAGAATGTAAAAAACTTGTTTCACAACTTACAGAAGAAGCCATAGGATGTGTTTATGGCGAATCTGAGTCTGCACAAAAACTTAGAGAATTAGCGCTCAGTTTAGCTCAGCGCAATAAATGATGAAAAAACTATTTGTGAACAGGTGCTTTTATGAAAGAAAAATATCTTGAAAATATTCAAAGACCATCTGATTTAAAGCTTTTATCCATAGGACAGTTAGACAAGCTGTGTGAAGAAATCAGAGCAAAGTTAATAAATACTGTTTCTAATAATGGCGGACATTTGTCTCCGAATCTTGGTGCTGTGGAACTTACTGTAGCTCTGGAACGTTCCTTTTGTGGCAAACATGATGATATAGTCTGGGATGTAGGCCATCAGTGCTACACTCATAAGTTGCTCACAGGCAGACAAAAGGACTTTGACACTATCAGAACCGAAGGCGGTATATCAGGCTTCCCAAAACGTGAAGAAAGTGATTATGATGCGTTCAATGTAGGACATAGCAGCACCTCTATTTCTGCCGCATATGGCATAGCAAGGGCAAAGGAGCTAAAAAAACAATTTGGTTATACTGTGGCTGTTATTGGAGATGGCGCTCTAACCGGCGGTCTTGCTTTTGAAGGACTTAATAACGCGGGCAGAAGCAAAAAGAATATAATCGTTGTCCTAAACGATAACGAGATGTCTATTTCAAAAAATGTAGGAGGTATCGCAAAATACCTCACAAATATGAGAATAAATTCAGGATATTTGAGATTAAAAAGATATATTGAAAAAGTACTGATGCGTGTGCCACTTATTGGTAAACCTATACGTTCAGCACTTTTAAAATCGAAAAACAGCATGAGAAAAAGATTGTATCATGATACAATCTTTGATGATCTAGGTTTTATATATTATGGTCCGGTTGATGGCCACGATATCCAAAAAATGCTCAATGCGTTCAAGGCGGCAAAACGTACAGATACACCAGTGCTTGTACATGTTATGACTACCAAGGGCAAGGGGTATGTTCATGCAGAAAACGACCCCGGTAGCTTCCATGGTATTTCAAAATTTGACATAGATACAGGCGAGCCACTTAGTTCTAAGGTAGGCTATTCAGCAGTTTTTGGTGAATATATGTGTGAGCTGGCTCAAAAAGATAACAAAATTTGTGCTATAACGGCCGCTATGGCATCAGGCACTGGTTTAAAGCAATTTTCTGAATTGTATAAAAATCGTTTTTTTGATGTAGGCATTGCAGAGGAGCACGCAGTTACATTCTCAGCTGGGCTTGCTTCTAAGGGAATTTTACCTGTATTCTCCGTGTACTCATCTTTTTTGCAGCGTGCATATGACCAAATTCTACATGATGCAGCCGCACAGAAGCTACACATAGTTTTAGCTGTTGATAGAGCAGGAATAGTTGGTGAAGATGGAGAAACACATCAAGGTGTCTTCGATGTAGCGTTTTTAAGCACAATACCAAATGTTACTATATTCGCACCATCCAACTTTAACGAACTTAGGATATATCTTAGAAAAGCTATCTACGACACGGAAAATGTAGCGGTAGTAAGATATCCACGAGGCGGGGAAGACTATATCCCTGATTCCTATGCTTCGTCAGATGATGATTATAGCGTTTATAACTCAGGAAAGATTGCAATAGTAACATATGGCAGACTTTTCTCGAATGCTTGTATGGCTGTTGATAAACTAAAAGAGGATGGAATAGATGTTGCTGTGATCAAGCTCAATAAAATAAAGCCTATTGTATCATCAGCAGTAGAAAAATGCCTTGAATATGAGAATATATTCTTCTATGAAGAGGGCATGAGAACCGGTGGCGTGGGCGAACGCTTGTTTATGAAGCTTAACCATGAGAACTATAATGGTAAATTCCATCTTACAGCTATTGATGATAAATTTGTTAAGCAAGCTACTGTATCCAGCGCACTAAAAAAGCTTGGCTTAGATACAGATAGCATGATAAACGATATAAAAAGGATTATTGATTTATAATAAATAAGGATAAATAATTTTATGGCTGAAAAAAAGAGACTAGATATTTTAGTATATGAAAAAGGATTTGCCGAAAGCCGTGAAAAGGCAAAGGCAATCATAATGGCAGGTTTGGTGTATGTAGATAATCAAAAAGCAGACAAGCCCGGCACAGTATATTCTGAAGATTGTAATTTAGAATACCGTGGAGAAAAGCAGAAGTATGTTAGCCGTGGTGGCTATAAGCTTGAAAAGGCAATTAAGAAATATGAATTAAATCTTGATGATTTGATTTGTATGGATATTGGTGCATCCACCGGAGGATTCACAGATTGTATGCTTCAAAATGGCGCTAAGCATGTTTATAGTGTCGATGTAGGTTATGGACAGCTTGCTTGGAAGCTAAGATGTGATGAGCGTGTTACCAATATGGAACGCACCAATATAAGGTATGTTACACATGAACAAATAGAAGATAATATAGATTTTTTCAGTATAGATGTTGCTTTTATATCTTTAAAACTCGTGATTCCCACAGTAAAACTCATGGCAAGTAAGGATGCACGAGGAGTGTTTTTGATCAAACCTCAGTTTGAGGCAGGAAGAGAGAGCGTGGGCAAAAAAGGCGTAGTAAGAGATAAAAGTGTTCACGTAAAAGTAGTAGAAGAGATTACTAATTTTTGTATAGACAATGGATTTTCAGTTTTAGGACTTGAATTTTCACCAATAAAAGGTCCTGAGGGGAATATAGAGTATCTAATATATGTGAGGTATGATGGTGAATCTCAAAATTTAAGCGGTGTTACACCACAAGAGGTTGTAGATGCCTCACATAACGAATTAGACAAATAATTATATTAAGGGAGAGCGCATAAGAGCGCTGTGTATAGATTTTATGAAGCTTGCATTCGTGCCTAATCTTAACAAAAAAGACGCAATTACATATTCAAAGAAAGCCGCATTAAGAATGCTCGAAAAGGGTGCCGAGGTGCTGTATCTGTCATCTACATCACAACTCATGGGAGATATGACTGGCATAGCTTATAGAGATAATATTACTCAGCTTGTGAATGAGAGTGATGCGGTGATTGCTTTTGGTGGAGATGGTACGCTCATCAAGCTTGCCAGAACGTGTGCTTTAGCCAAAAAACCGGTGCTTGGTATTAACTTTGGTCATCTTGGATTTGTGGCTGGTCTGGAACCATCACAGCTCGATATGCTTGATAAACTCCTCACAGGTGAATATACACTTGACAAGCGTAATGTGCTGAAGCTTTCGATAAAGAGTGATGATACTGTATCAGATTTCATTGCTGTGAATGATATTGTAGTGTCACGTGGTGCTTGTTCACGAATAGTAAAGCTCAATGTTTTTCTCAACGGAGAAAAGATAAACGCCTATCGTGCAGATGGTGTGATATTTTGCACGCCAACCGGTTCTACAGCATATTCCCTGTCAGCCGGCGGACCGGTTATTGATCCTAAGATAAATTGTATTTGTATGACACCGATATGTCCACATTCTCTCTTTTCGAGGCCTGTAATTTTCGGCAGTGACAGCGTGTTATCCATAAATTGCGACGATGATAACGATGAGATATATGTCACAGTTGATGGTCAGGAAAATATAAAAATAGATAGTACAAGTGTAATTACAATAACCACAGCGGATGAATGTGTAGACTTAATAAAGATAAACAATCGTGATTTTTATACAATATTAAACGATAAGCTTTGGCAAAGATAAGCTGTTAAGAATAATCAGGAGAGAAAAATATGCTATCTGAGATATATATTGAAAATATAGCTGTAATAGAAAAAGTCAGTGTTAATTTTAACAATGGATTTAATGTTTTCACAGGTGAAACAGGTGCCGGCAAATCTATTATAATAGATGCCATCAACGCTGTGCTTGGGCAGAGAACATCTAAGGAGCTTATCAGAACAGGCGCACAAAAAGCTGTTGTAAGTGCTGTTTTTTCCGATTTCAATTCCCATAGCCTACAGCTTTTGGGTGAAATGGGGTATGAACCCGATGAAGATGGTGTAATAATACTGTATCGAGAGATGTATGCCAGTGGCAAAAACGTTTGTCGAATTAATGGTGTTCCTGCCAATGTTGGTGCATTGAGAGAAATATCAAAAATACTTATAACGATACATGGTCAGCATGAGAGCTATGAGCTCCTCACACCCGATCTCCATATGCAGTATATCGATTTTTATGGCAAGCTGGAAAATGATATTTCAGAATACAAGAAAGAATTTATAAAGTTCAGAGATTTAAGAACAAAGCTAAACTCAGGAAAAGAGAGTGAGAGCGAGCGTCTAAAAAAACTGGATATGCTTCGATACCAGATAGATGAATTAGAGCAGGCAGAGCTGGAGATTGGCGAGGATGAGCAATTATTATCCAGACGTAAGATGCTTCAAGGTAGCGAAACCATAAGGCAATGTATTTTATCTGCGTGTTCATTGTTGAGTGGTGACGAAGACTATGATGGTGCAGTGAGTGCTATAAAAAATGCTTGTGATGAGATAAACGAAGCATCTGAATATCAGGAAGATCTCTCTGCTATCGCAGGCAGACTGAATGATGTATATTATGAACTGGAGGATATCTCAGACGAACTTTCAAGAAATGATGATTTTTCTTATGATACACAGCAGGAGCTGGAAGAGGTAGAAGAACGTCTTGACCTGATATATAAGCTGGAGAGAAAGTATGGTCCGTCTATTGAGGCTATTTTAGAGTCATTAGAACAGGCAAAATCAGAATTCGAGTATCTCGATAGTTATGAATACAATATGGAAAAACTACTTTCTCAATATAGGGAACAGAAGAAGCTCTGTGAAAATTTAGCCAAAAATATTTCCGAAAAACGTATTCAATCAGCAAAGAGATTTTCACAAGAGGTTGAGAGACAGTTGACATTTTTAGATATGCCAAATGTCAAGCTTTATTTTGATATCCAAGTCACAGAGCTGTGTGAAACAGGTTGTGATAAGGTAGAAATGATGATATCTCCAAATGTCGGTGAAGAAGCAAAGTCTATTTCAAAGATAGCATCAGGCGGAGAGCTTTCACGTATCATGCTGGCCATAAAAAATGTACTTGCCGAAGGCGATCATACCGGCACATTGATTTTTGACGAGATTGACACAGGCATCAGCGGTAGTGCTGCGCACAAGGTTGGTCTTAAGCTCAGAGAAACCTCACGCACGAAGCAAATTATCTGTATTACTCACCAAACTCAGCTTGCAAGCCTTGCTGACACGCATTTCCTTATAAAGAAAGAAGTAAGAAATAACCGAAGCTTTACAGAAGTTAATGAGCTAAACTTTGAACAACGTGTGAAAGAGATAGCCAGAATAATGAGTGGAACCGATGTTTCACCACTTACACTCAAGCACGCAGAGGAAATGCTCAAAAAAGGAATGGAATCATAAACTGCATTTTATAAAAAAGCGGTGATTTAAATTTTTGGATATATAAAACCCTATAAGCCCGAAATGCTTGTAAAGGAATATGAACTATACAAGAGTGTGTATTGCTCACTCTGCAGAAAAATGAGAAAAAGATATGGAATACTGTCAGTTGGTTTTTTAAGTTATGATGTTACGTTTTTTTGTATGATTGCATCAGGCGTTTTTGATTTAAAGCCATGTGTTGAGAAAAAATCGTGTGTGGTAAATCCATTTAAAAAATGCAACTATTGTAACAAATTAGATAAAGCGCTTGATTTGGGAGCGGATTTATCAGTATTATCATTTTATTATAAACTTCTTGATGATTTGGCTGACGAAAAATTTTTTAGAAAAGCTGTTTGCTTATTAATTATGCCGTATGCAAAGCATATTAGAAAAAAGGCCTCCACTAAAAATCCAGTCTTTGATGATATTATCTCTAATGTACCTTCGATGCAGAAAATTGCAGAAAAAGATTATACGGACTCTATTGATAGATGTGCTCATCCATCAGCGCTGATGCTTGAAAATATTATGAAAACTCTTGCACAAAATGCTGAGGAAAGAAAAAAATATGCAGACTTTGGTTATGCACTCGGCAGATGGATATATATGGCGGATGCTTTTGACGATTTAGAAAAAGACATAAAAAAGAAGAAATTTAATCCCTTTATTAATATATTTAAGTTAAAATCAGCGGATCAGATATATGATGTTAGGGAAAAATGCAACGAGATATTAAATCTATCTGCCACTCAAGTGTATGAAACATATAATCTGATTAATTTGAGTACTTTTAAGTCAATATCTGATAACATAGTGAAAAAAGGATTAGGAAATGTGCAAAAAGAGCTTTACAACAAATATAAAACAGGAGAAAAATAATGAGAGATCCATATGAGGTTTTGGGGATAAACCAAAATGCTACCGAGGAAGAAATAAAAAACGCTTATCGTAATCTCGCAAAAAAATATCACCCGGATAACTATTCCGATAGCAATATGCATGGCTATGCCACCGAAAAGATGAAAGAAATCAACGAAGCATACGATACAGTGATGAATAGTAGAAGACGAGGTTCAAGAGGATGCGACTATAACGAGATACGTAATTTGATACGAAATAATCGGATGAACGAAGCTGAGAATATATTAAATTCTGTGTCATCATCAAATCGTAACGCCGAGTGGTATTTTTTGCGTGGCACTATTTATCTCAACTATGGCTGGATTAATGATGCTGAAAATTGCTTTAAAACAGCCGTTAGCTATGAGCCTGAAAATGCGGAGTATGCATCAGCTTATAACAGACTAAAAAATAATAGACGTGGTGATAATGGTGGTTATAACACAACAAACATTAATGATCCATCATCCGGATGCTGTACTTGCTCTTCTTGTGATGTTTGCACAGGGCTTATGTGTGCCGATTGCTGTTGTGAGTGCATGGGTGGAGACTGTATCAGGTGTATATAATTAATGGTGTTTTGTAAAAGAAGGTATATTATTTGAAAAAAACAATGAAAATCACGCTTTCCGGGATGATATGCGCTTTGTCAGTCGTTATTATGTTGCTCACAGGAATTATAACGATTGGTACATATGCAATGCCCGCAATAGCCGGTACGCTCGCAATTATCATTGTGATAGAATGTGGTGTAAAATATGGTATTGGTGTTTATGTGTCGTCGGCTATATTGACTTTTTTGCTTGCACCGGACAAAGAAGCAGCCTTGTACTATATTATGTTTTTTGGATATTATCCGATAGTAAAGGCAGTAATAGAAAGTAAGGTAAAGTATAAGCTACAAAGGATTTTTAAAATTTTAATTTTTAACATATCCATGATTATTAGCTTTTTTATTTCAATAATGGTATTATCTGTGCCAAAAGAAAGCTTTACAGTGTTTGGGTTTTATGTGCCATGGCTGTTTCTTGCAGTCGGCAATATTGTTTTTATACTGTTTGATAGATCGCTTACAGGTATAATTTTAATGTATTTATACAAATGGCGTAAAAAGTTAAAATAAATTTGGGTTCTGAAATGGGTGTGTAGGAATGAATAGAATAATAAAAAGAATAGTATCAATTGTACTATCTGTTATAATAATTTTATCTTCCGGACTTATGTCTGTAAGTGCAGAGTCAGATAATGGGTTATCAACCTTTATTAGCTTTGGTTATAATTACAAGGTGATGGAGGTAGGAGACGAAGTAACACTTAGAACAATTCTCAGTAATGGTTCTTCTGCCGGAGATTCCGCTGTGTATGCATCATCAGATGAACTTATTGCCACAGTGGATGAATTGGGAAATGTGGCAGCTATATCACAAGGCGAATGTGTGATTACAGCTACTTTGAAGGGTAGTGAAATAAGCACATCATGCACAATAAACGTAATAGACAAACCACTTTATGAAATAACGATTTCACAAACAGATGCCTCGCTTAGTATTGGTTCTGAATTGCAGCTTACAGCTACCTGTGATGATGTCGATGCAAAGCTTACATGGGTATCGGATAATACTGAGGTTGCAACTGTGGAGGATGGGCTTGTAACTGCTATTAAAGAAGGAACAGCGACAATTACAGTTTCTGCTGAGGAACTGGGTATAAAAGCGGAGTGTGTTGTAACTGTATATGGAGAAAATGACCTTACACTAACAACTAAGACAAAGACAATTTACACCGGTAACCACACAATAATTACAGCACAATCACCACTTTCTGATGAAATAACATGGAAATCATCAAATGAAAATATAGCAACAGTAGATGAAAATGGTGTTGTCACCGGCGTTTCATCAGGTGATGTTACTATAACAGCAACCTGCGAATCAGATGATAAAAGCTCAACAATAAAGCTTAAAATAAAATCAAAACCAAGTGGTAATGTTTCGCTAACTTCCCAACAGGTTGAAATGCGTAACGGTCAAACTTACTATATGGCTTCTCATAACTATAATGGATATGTAAATTGGGAGTCAAGTGATGCCTCTATTGCAACTGTCACGAGAGGTATGATAACCGCAAAGAAAAAGGGAATTGTAATTATCTCAGCATCAAGTGATGACAGAAAATACTGTTGTACTAGTGTTGTTACAATAAAGGGAAGTGCTCCAATAAGATTTACATATACAAACCCAAATAATGCACCTATTAATTCTCCTGTGACGTTATATGCTATCACAGATAAATACAGGGATAGTGTAAAATTTACCGTAAACGAATTTGGCTCGGATAAAACCATTGAAGCCACCTCACGTGTAGAAGACGGAAACACTTATATTTGGTCTGCACAATACACTTTTTCTGAACCGGGCTATCACGATGTTAAGGCAAGTGCGCTTTATCAAGGAAAAGAATGGGGCTCAGGAGAATTTGCATTAACACAAGCATTTGTAACAAAGAGTAATAGTGCTTCATCCAGTACTCTTGAGGAAAAACGTGTGTCAAATGAGCTTATATCGCTTATTGCAAGTTTTGAGGGATTTGAATCTGAATATTACTATGATACACTTGCAGGTGGTATTGTTACCACAGCATATGGTAAGGTGATTTATGAGGGCGAAGTTTTCTATAATAAAATTACACAAAATGAAGCCATGGCGTATCTCATAAATGATACAAACAATGGTTCTTACACATTCAGAGTAAATACTTTTTTACTGCAAAATGGTATATCTTATAATCAGCATCAGTTAGACGCACTTGTTTGTTTTTCCTATAACTTGGGAACAGGGTGGATAAATACAAGCGACTTGTCTTCTGTAATCATTTCTGCATCAAAGAATAAAAATTCCAATTCAACCAATCCCCCAATAAAAGCCGGAGACAAAGCTATGGTATCAGTAGATGATTTTCTTAATGTGAGATCAGGTCCGGGTACTAGTTATAATATTATTACATCTGTAAGAGACGGTGAAATAGTCACTCTGGTAGATGGAAAGCTCTATGATGGCTGGTATAAGGTTCAGCTAAGCAATGGAATGGTGGGGTATTGCAGTGCTAAATATCTCATGCTTACATATTCATCACCGGTGGGAGATTTGTCAAATATTCCTGCAAATAAGCTTGCAGCAGAGCTTTTGCAATGGCATAGAGCAAGTGGTAATTGTGTAAAAGGTCTCCTTTACAGGAGAATAGATGAACTTGAAGTATTTCTATTTGGAGAGTATAATCAGGATGGAAGCAAAAATAAGCACGGTTTTGCATTGCCATCTTGCTGTAACTGATAAAAATTACAATAACGTGGTGTTTTATGAATTTATATAAAATCATATTTTCTGCAATTTATATTATTTTGCTTTTTTTCTACTTTTTCTCAGAGACAAGTGGAAACCTTTTAAAAAGATCGATAAACAAAACAGCTCTTTCTACAATGTTTTTTTCTAATTTTATATTTTTTGTGTTTGCAGATGGCATACAGATTTCTGCTATGAATGTGGTATCGTTTTTGGCTATTACATTTTGTTTTATGGCAGATATAATTTTACTTTTTGATTTTGTAAAAGGTGCCATTGCCTTTTCTTTAGGAAATGTTGCCCTTTCCGTTTATGCATTTATGACTCTTGCTAAATTTAAGATTAGTTTATCTCTTGTATGGTGGAGTGCCATAATTTTTGTTGTAGTCTTAGGTGCTTATTTAATTGCTATGTTTTTACTTCGTATGAATTATAAAAAATATGGCATAAAAATGCTGATTTATCTTGTAACAGTCACATTACACGGAAGTTTAGGTGTAGCAATAGCAGTAACCTGCAATGACTTTAACGCAAAAATATTTGGTTTAGGACTTGTACTTTTTATGCTTTCCGATTATCTGCTTGTTACATACAAGATTTATCGTAAGACAAACTGGATACTGCGTTCAAACAGTGCCCTTTATTTTATTGGAATGTTATTAATTACTATGAGCTTTATATAAAAAAATTATAGGAGGCGAGAAAATTGAAACATTTGTTTATTATCAATCCGTCAGCGGGACGGGTGAATCACGAAACCGCTATTTTAGAATCACTAAAAAAATACGGTAATACGATAGATTATGATGTTTATAGAACAACTGCACCAAAAGATGCCACACGGTTTATTAGGCAATATTGTTCAGAACATTCTGAAGATACTTGTTTTTATGCGTGTGGTGGCGATGGAACATTTAATGAGGTTGTAAATGGAGCAGTAGGATTTGATAATGCATATGTTTCTGTTTATGCGTGTGGTAGCGGAAATGATTTTGTAAAATATTATGGTGGGGCAGAAAAATTTCTAAATATTGACAATCTTGTTAATGGAACACCACATAAGATCGACCTCATAAAAATTGGTGATAAATATTCTGTGAATGTAGTTAATTTTGGGTTTGATGCCGTTGTTGCTTCAACTATGATTAAAGTAAAAAGAAAACCGATAATAGGTGGCAAAAGAGCATACGCAACAGGTGTTGTAAAAGCATTATTCACAGGAATGAGAAATAAATGCACGTTAAAGATAGATGGAAAACCAATAAATGATGGTGAAATATTGTTGTGTACACTTGGTAATGCTCAATTTGTGGGGGGGTCCTTCAGATGTTCTCCAAAAGCCTCTAATGACGACGGTATGCTTGAGGTGTGCGTAATCGATCCTATTTCAAGATTTAAATTTTTAAGCTTGATTGGTGAATATACAGCCGGCAAGCACCTCGATAACCCTAAATTTAATGATATATTAAAATATACACGCTGTAAGAGTATAGAGGTAATTGCACCGGAGGAATTTTGTATATCTCTTGACGGTGAAATAATAGAAAAAAATCACTTTATTGCAGAGATCGTTCCCTCAACATTAAATTTTATTGTTCCTAAGGGTGCAATGCCAATAATAGAAGACAATTTTAGTAAACAACAAAGAGAGAAAGCCGAGGTTTCAATATGAGAAAATTAATAAGGGGCGGTACAATCGTTACTGCTGAAAAATCATATGTATCTGATATTTTGATCGAAAATGAGAAAATAATAAAGATAGGCGAAAATCTCTCTCAAGATGATTGCGAAGTGATAGATGCAAGCGGAAGACTTTTATTTCCGGGCTTCATAGATGCTCACACTCATTTTGACCTTAAAACTATTACAACAACTGCCGATGACTTTTATACAGGTACTAAGGCAGCTATCGCCGGTGGAACTACGTCTGTAATAGATTTTGCCACCGCCGATCGTGGAATGACACTTATGGAAGCGTTAGATGTATGGCACAAAAAAGCTGATGGAAAATCCAGCTGTGACTATGGTTTTCATATGTCGTTTTCCGAATGGAACGAGGGGTTGTCTAAGGAAGTTGACCTGATGACAGAAAACGGAATCACTTCTTATAAGCTATACATGGCATATGATAATTTAAGAGTTAGTGATTCTGATATATTTGAAATATTAAAAAGAATTGACCAGGTGGGTGGTATAGTAGGCACCCATTGTGAAAACGGAGATATGGTTACACAGCTTACTAATCAATTAAAGGGCGAGGGTAAGCTATCCCCAAAATATCATCCCGTTTCGAGACCAGCTGAAGTAGAGGCAGAGGCTATCTTCAGATATCTAACAATAGCAGAGCTTGCAGGTGTGCCTGTAAATATTGTTCATCTAAGCTCTAAGCTTGGTTATGATGTTGCAGAACAGTTCAGAAAAAAAGGGAATAAAGTTTATATAGAAACGTGTCCACAGTATCTTCTTATGGATGATTCTGTGTATGAAAAAGGTGTACTATTTGGCGAAGAGGATGACGATGAATTTGCTTCTGCAAAATTTGTTATGTCTCCGCCACCGAGAAAACAAGCCGATAAGGATTGTCTGTGGGATGCACTGAGAGAGGATCGTATTGATTGTATATCGACAGACCACTGTTCGTTTAATTATAAAGACGATAAGGAATTGGGTAGAGGAGACTTTAGCAAAATTCCGAATGGATGTCCGGGAGTAGAGCATCGCCCAGCCTTGATATATAATTTTGGTGTTTTGACTAAAAAGATAACTAAAGAAAAAATGTGTGCATATTTGAGCACAAATCCTGCAAAGCTTTATGGTATGTATCCACAAAAGGGTGTAATAGCTGAGGGAAGTGATGCAGATATAGTAATTTGGGACACTGACAAAAAGTGGACTATTTCTGCCGACAATCAAAACCAAAATTGCGATTATACACCTTATGAAGGTGCAAATATAACAGGTGCACCGGAAAAAGTCTTGTTGCGTGGAAATATCATTAGTAAATATGGCAAGATAATAAATGAAAATAAAGGACAATATATTTTTAGAGGAAAATCAATTCTTTATGATAAAAAATGATCTAAGTAAAGACTGATTTTGTATTATTTACATTAATAATAAAAAAATATTACAAAATTTTAATGCAAAAATCCCCGAAAAGTGTTTGACGAGTGTATTATTTTGTGGTATTATTAATAAAGTTATTTGAATAATGAGGATGATTGTAATGAATAAAATTATTGCAGTTGCTTCGGGCAAGGGTGGTACAGGCAAATCTACAGTTTCTGCCGGTATAGGCAGAGAGCTTGCAAATGGCGGAAGCAAGGTTTTGCTGATCGACTGTGACAGTGGTATGCGTGGGCTTGATATCATGCTTGGCGTTTCGAGAAATTTGGTATTTGATATGGCAGATGCTATCAGTGGTGAATGTGAAATTGAAAATTGTGTTTATTCCTGTGGATGTAACGGCAATTTATTTATGATACCAGCTCCACATAATGTCGATGATGAGCTTAGCCCAGATGTTTTCAAGAGATTTATTGAAGCAGTTGAAGAAGTTTTTGACTATATAATTATAGATTCTCCGGCAGGTATAGGCATGGGCTTCAGAACAGCAGTTTCTTGTGCTGATTTGGCTTTAATAGTTTGTAATGCCGAGCCTATAAGCTTGCGTGGATGCGAGCATGTTAGACAGTGCCTGATTGATTGTGGCGTAAGCGATATCAAATTGGTAATTAATAAATTCAATGGGCATAACTTCGTGGGTATGGGCTTTTATCCTGATTTGGATTTTGTTATTGACTATGCAAAAACCCAGCTTATTGCGATAATACCAGAGGATTTGCGTATGGTGGCAGCAGTTCAGTCGGGTCGTCCTGCCGAGAAAGGTAGTCCTGCATCTGCAGCTTTTGAAAGATTAACAAGAAGAATAAAAGGCGAAAGAGTGCCTTTGCAGCTATAATACAATAATATCAAGGGGGATTTTAATAATTTATGAATATTGCATTAATAGCACATGATAAGAAAAAAGAACTAATGGTTCAGTTTTGTATTGCATATTCTGGAATACTAAACAAGCACACCTTGTGTGCAACAGGTACAACAGGTAAGATGATTTCGGAGGTATCGGGGCTTCAGGTTCAGCGCTTTTTGAGTGGAGCTCAGGGTGGTGCACAACAGATATCTGCAAGAATATCATGTAATGAAATAGATATGCTTCTCTTCTTTAGAGATCCTCTTGTTGTTAAGGATGAGAGATCAAGTGATCTAGAAATACTACGCATATGTGATATGCATAGTATACCTGTTGCTACAAATATTGCAACAGCTGAGGTTTTAATACATGGTCTTGAAAGAGGAGATCTTGACTGGAGAAATATTTTAAAGTCATAATTATATAAAACGAAGGGAATGTAAATTTGAATGGCTTATTTTTAGCCATTCCTGAATATATGAATTTAATCACAAAACGTGTAAAGGGTGCTCAGGATGTTTTGCCTGCGGACTCTTACAAATGGCATTTTATAGAGAATTTACTTAGCAATGAAGCACAACTGTGTGGATACAAAGAAATAAGAACACCTGTTTTTGAACATACTGAGCTTTTTAATAGAAGCGTCGGCGAGACTACAGATGTAGTACAAAAGGAGATGTACACCTTTGATACAAAAGGCGGTACATCCATCACGTTGCGCCCTGAGGGTACAGCAGGAGCAGCCAGAGCTATGCTTGAAAATGCCGTTTATAATGAGGGTTTGCCAATAAAGACATATTATATCACATCTTGTTATCGTTATGAAAAGCCACAGGCTGGTAGATATAGAGAATTCCATCAATTTGGTATGGAAATGTATGGCTCAGCATCACCAACGGCCGATGCTGATTTGATATGCACAATTAATGCAATGTTCAAAAGAATGGGCATCACAAATCTTAAGCTAAAGATAAACTCTATTGGTTGCCCTACGTGCAGACAGAAGTATCAACAAGCACTTAAAGATTATTTTTCACAGTTTAAAGATCAACTTTGTGACACTTGCCTTACAAGATTGGATAGAAATCCTATGAGAATCCTTGACTGTAAAAGCAGTGTATGCAAAAAGATAGCCGATGGAGCCCCGGTGGTTCTCGACTACTTATGCGAAGAATGTGGCAATCACTTTGCAAAGGTAAAGAGCTTGCTTGATTATATGAATGTAGAATATATAGTTGATCCACAGATTGTTCGTGGTCTTGATTACTACACCAAGACAGTATTTGAATTTGTGAGCGATTGTATAGGAGCTCAAGGTACTGTGTGTGGCGGTGGCCGTTATGATGGCCTTATCGAAGAGCTAGGCGGTCAGGCTATGCCGGCACTTGGCTTCGGATTAGGTTTAGAAAGACTTTTGAGTTTACTTGAAAAGGAAAATATAGAGATTCCAAAGCCTGATAATTGTGGAGTTTATTTTATCGGATTGGGAGAGCTAGGAGAGAAAGAAGCATTTAGACTCACCCGTGAAGTACGAAATAGTGGCATATATGCAGATTGCGATGTTACCGGCAGAAGCCTTAAGGCACAAATGAAATATGCTGATAAGATAAAGGCACGCTTCACAGTGGTTATTGGTGACGATGAAGTTAATTCTAAAAAAGCTATAATGAAAAATATGGAAACAGGAGAAAAGTTTGATCTTGATATAGATGATAAATTCTTTGAGAATTTTTTGATTACTTTTTTGAAATAATAATCGATTAGTACTTTAATCAGCACTATGTCAAGCAGTTTATTATTAGAATTTTAAAACATTGATTTAGGAAGGATATTAAATTATGGCAGAAAGTATGCTCGGAATGAAACGCAGTTGCTATTGTGGAACTTTGAGAATTTCTGATTGCGGAAAAGAAGTTACACTATGTGGCTGGGTTCAAAGACAGAGAGATTTAGGACAGCTTATATTTATAGATTTGCGTGACCGCACAGGTATTGCACAGTTAGCTTTTGATAACAATACTGATAAAGAGATATTTGACAAAGCATTTTCAATTAGAGGCGAATATGTTCTTGCTGCAAGAGGAATAGTAAGAGAGAGAAGCTCTAAAAATCCGGAAATACCTACCGGCGATGTTGAGCTAGAAGTAAAAGAGCTTCGTATTCTTTCCAAGGCAGAAACTCCGCCTTTTGAAATAGTAGATGAAACAAATGTAAATGAGGAGCTTCGACTCAAATATCGTTATCTTGATTTGAGAAGAAAACCCTTGCAAGATAGCATAATGATGCGTAGTAAAATAGCAAAGGTAGCACGTGACTACTATCACGAAAATGGGTTTGTAGAGATAGAAACTCCAATGATGATAAAATCAACTCCGGAAGGTGCCAGAGATTATCTTGTACCATCCAGAGTTCATCCTGGTAAATTTTATGCTTTGCCACAATCACCACAGATTTATAAGCAACTCTTGATGCTATCAGGTTTTGATAGATATATTCAGCTTGCAAGGTGCTTTAGAGATGAAGACCTGCGTGCAGACCGTCAGCCAGAGTTTACTCAGATAGACTTAGAAATGTCCTTCGTAGATGTAGAAGATATTCTAGAAATGAACGAAGGCTTTATGAAGCGTCTCTTCAAAGAGATTATAGATGTAGATATCCAACTTCCTTTACCACGCCTTTCATACAAGGATGCTATGGAGCGTTATGGTTCAGATAAGCCAGATACACGCTTTGGTATGGAAATAAAGAATATCAGTGACCTTGTAAAAGATACTGAGTTTGGCGTGTTTAAGTCAGCTGTTGAGTCTGGTGGCAGCGTAAGAGCTATTGTAGCTAAAAATGCTGTAAATGTACTCACAAGAAAAGAAATAGATAAACTTACTGAATACGTAAAAGGTATTGGTGGCAAAGGTCTTGCTTTTGTACGCTGGCTCGACGATGCTCCTACTTGCTCATTCTCAAAGTTTATGAAAGAGGGCGAGCTTGAAGCTATCCTCGAATTCCTTGGTGCTGAAAAGGGCGATGTAGTTCTATTCGTAGCAGATAAAAATAGTATTACTCTTTCCACACTTGGTGCATTAAGACTAAAGGTTGCAAAACAGCTTGATATTATACCAAAAGATAAATTTAATTTGCTGTGGATTGTAGATTTCCCATTCTTTGAGCAGGATGAAGAAACAGGCGAGTGGCTTGCAATGCATCATCCATTTACTATGCCAAAAGAAGAGTGTCTGCAATATCTTGAGAGCGATCCATCAAAGGTAATTGCAAAGGCATATGACCTTGTTTTAAACGGCACTGAGCTTTCAAGTGGCTCTATCAGAATTACAGATTATGAGCTTCAGCAGAAGATGTTCCGCGCGCTCAATTTAACCGATGAAGAAATAGAAGCAAAGTTCGGATTCCTCGTGGAGGCTTATAAATATGGTGCACCACCACATGGTGGCATGGGAATTGGTCTTGATAGACTTGCAATGATCTTAAGCGGAAATGATAATCTTCGTGATGTTACTGCATTCCCTAAGGTTCAAAATGCATCTGAGCTTATGTCGTCCTGTCCGTCTCCGGTTGATCAGGATAGCCTTGATGTGCTTGGAATACAAATAAAAAAAGAAAACTAATGAATATAAATTGAAGCTGTACTTGTTGTGCAGCTTTAATTTGTATATAAAGAGGAGAATCATCTATGCAGGAAAATATAGGTACAATATCTATTAATGAGATTTTTTCTCATAAGAAGGGATGTCCTTTTTGCAGAATGTATTCTATGCTAGAGAGTTTAGGTGTGGAATATATACTTGGAAATGCTATGATGCAACCTGATGTAAGAGTGGTCACAAACAGGCTAGGCTTTTGCAGAAAGCACTATGACCAAATGATTGGCACAGGCAAAAGACTTCAAATTGCACTAATTCTTCAAAGTCACCTCAAATTGATTTCGGAAGAGATGATTCCAGACTCTGTTAAGGGTAAACCAAATAAAAAGACAATAAATGCTATTAAAAAATTAAATACCAGCTGTTATGTTTGTGAAAAGATATCTTGGGGTATGGATCACCTTACAAAATCGGTTCTTTCAATGTGGACGAAAGATGAAGATTTTCGCAAGATATTTAACGAACAAGAGTATTTCTGTTTGGAACATTACGAGAGTGTGCTTGATGCTGCCTGTAGTGGCGAAGTGTCATCACGACTACTGCCGATTTTATATAATCAGCTCAATGATATTACATCACGCTATCTCAACAGAAAAAGAAATGAAATAGACGAATTTTGTAATTCGTTCGATTATAGAAACGCAGGCAAAAAAATGGATATAAAGCCACAATGTATAGATGAAGCTGTTAGTTTATTACAAAAGACAAATATTGAGTAAATATTACAGCATTTATCAATATATTTAATAAAATTAATCTACGATTTTATGCTAGGGGTTTAGATAAATATGAAAAGAAAAATACTATGTTGTCTGATTACTATATGTGTGATGATTCCATTTGTATCTGTTTGTGCAAGCGCCGATAATTCATCCTATATTATGGTTGACGATAAAAACATTGTTGAAATAGGTAAAATAGAAATCAAGGGTGACGAGTCTGGTATTACCACATCTGCTGAATATGATGCTGAAACTAACTCGCTTATACTTGATAATTATTCAGCTTATAGTATTGTTGCAAATAATATGGGTGATTTGAATCTTATAATAAAAGGTACGGCTAGTGTATCTTATAATACATCAATTGATCAGCAACCTGAATTTGCAGTTAGAGGTGGTAATCTTAGTATTATCTCAGCAGATGACAATGGTGCTTATATGTCTATTTATGCTGATCCTACAAAGCCTGAATCATATGGTATGTATGTTGAGGGGGATCTCAGCATTTATAATGTTTACACCAAGTGTTGTACATATGAGTATGATGAAGACTGCAATATAGAGGACAGTTACGGTCTATATTGTTACGGAAATGTCCTTTTAGATGGATCATATTTTGAATTTGGAAGTAATATTGCCAGAGATCTATCTGTGGGAATTTATGCAGAATCTATTGAACTCAAACATGGAAATCTATATGCATATTCATGTGAGTCAACATCAAGCATAGGTGTCGATTGCCAAGATGTTTATATAGCTGATGGATCATTTTCAGCGTACGGTAGTAGCTGTGCAGCTACAAGTGCACCATCATTCGCACCTAATTATCACGGAATGGTTGAAGCACTTAAAGATTTGGAAGAAGCCTTACCTTTTGTTATAGAATCTGTTGCAGAGGCAGACCCTACTGTGTTTACAGATTGTGTGCAGTTTTATATTCACTTGCCAACCCTTAAAGAAATTATAGTTAGTGATGCTGCTTTGAATTTTGAGATTAAAGATAGACCTAAATTTACAGCAGTTATTCCTGATGAATATAAAAATTTATATGAAATTGACTATGAAGCTTGGGAGAACTATGAAAACAGTTCATATATATCTTCTTCACAATACATGAATGATTATCACCTTTCCAACGATTCAAAATTAATTGATAAATTTGAAGATGGTGATACATACTATTACACTATATCCCTGAAAAATCTTGATGAAAATGTACGATTTGGATATGACACAAAGCTTATAATTAATGACGAGACCGTTAATGCAGAAATATCTGTAAGCGAGGACGGTTCGATTATTACATTTTATCATGTTAAGGCTATGTCATTTATGCTGAATGGTGATGTGAACTGTGATGGAGTAGTTACAATGGAAGATGTAACTGCCCTTCAGAAAGTAATAGCAAACCTTATAACACTTGAAAGCCTTGGTTCAAATTCTTCAGAGAAAGCTGATTGTAACAACGATACTCAGGTGACAATGGAAGATGTTACTATGATTCAAAAGTATCTTGCTAGGTTGATAGAATTATAATAAATTGATTATAAACAAATAGGGGATGTGAGTCTTTTTTTGACTTACATCCCTTTTGTAATATATAGAACTAAATTCCTTCTATTTCAACCAAATGTGCAATGGATGGTATACTCTCACCTTGTTGGCATGATGTTGGAGACATAAGGGCACCGGTGGCAATAAATAATATTTTGTTATAATTACCACTATCCATGTTTTTAAGAATATATGAGCAAAGTACAGATGCACTGCATCCACATCCGGAGCCCCCGGCATGAGTATCCTGCTGTTTATTATCAAATATCATAAGCCCGCAGTCTTTGTGTTTGTTACGTATATCTATATTTTCTTTTTCAAGGAGTTCATGCAACAGTTTTGTGCCTACGGCTCCCAGGTCACCCGTAAAAATAGCGTCATAGTCGTCAGGTGAAGCACCTGTATCTAAGAAAAAAGATTTTATTGTTTCACACGCAGCGGGTGCCATAGCGGCTCCCATATTGTTGGCATCTGTAACGCCTAAATCAGTTATTTTTCCTATAACAGCTCTTTTTATAACCTTACATCTTGTATCTGGATTGGGGGATTTTTCACCAAGTATAATACTTCCGCTTCCTGTTACAGTCCATTGTGCTGTGGGTGTGCGCTGTCCGCCATACTCCAGCGGGAATCGATACTGTCTTTCTGCAGAGCAAAAGTGAGATGATGTCATTGCGCCTGCGTATCTCGCCGCACCGCTTTCTATCATCACTGATGCCATAATTAGTGATTGCGCCATAGTAGAACAAGCGCCATATTGTCCCAAGAACGGAATTCCAAAGTCACGCAATCCAAACCCTGAAGATATGCATTGATTGAGCAAATCACCAGAAAAAACCATGTTGCAATCATTTGATTTAATTTTTGCTTTCCCCAGTGCCATGTCAAGTGCTTGCTTTTGAAGGTCACTTTCTGCTTGTTCCCATGTGTCTTTGCCTGAATGTGAATCGTAAACTATCTTGTCAAACCATTCTTTTATTGGCCCTTCTGATTCTTTTTTTCCAACTATCGATGCATAACCACATATTTCCGGTTGGTTTTCAAATTCGATAGTGTATTGTCCTATTCTATTTATCATTTATTTCACCTTCCCTAAAATCCATATAATTATTTTGTCAAGAAAATTTAATTTTTATCCCTTGGTTTATTATTCTTTTTATATTGTATACTATAAACAATTATTTAAATTTAATTTGTATACTTCTTATAATAAATTGTTCTTTCTAAACAAATTATTATACAGATACTTGTTATATCATACAAAATAACGAAATTAACCAAAATAAAATGTCGATTTATTGAAATTTTGAAAAAAAAGTTTTATAATATAACTAGATTTTTAACCTCGGGGGGTATTGTATTATGACAAAAAGAAATAGGGTGGTGGGCATCGCTCTTTGTGTGTGCCTGCTTTTAAATTTGTTGTGCATAAATTCTATCAGTGCAAGTGCTGAGGAAAGCAAACCGGTATCTAATTATGGTCTTGCTTCTTCCATTCAAACCGGAAATATTCTTCATTGTTTCAATACATATTTTAACACAATCACAGATATGCTTCCACAGATAGCCAGTCAGGGCTTTTCTGCTGTGCAGGTTTCACCTGTTCAGGGCAATAAGGTATCTATAAATTCAGGCGCCTATTTCTGCGACTGGACATTCTTTTATCAACCGACTAATTTTAAGGTAGGCAACGAGCTCGGAACAGCAGAGGATTTTGCAAGACTTTGTTCTGAGGCAGATAGATATGGCATAAAGGTGATTGTTGATATTGTGTCTAACCATATGGCGCAGAATGACAATGGTAGAAACGGTATCCTTTCAGAACAGATAGAAGATGAATATAATGATAGTGATTATTTCCACGCTCCACAGAAAAATCAAGCTGATAACTCAAGCAGAGAGCGTCAGGTTCGTTATAATGTGGGAGGCTTGCCTGATTTAGACACATCAAATCCAAAGGTTCAGCAGTGGGTTTATGATTTGCTTGAAGAGTGTGTTTCACTTGGTGCAGATGGATTTAGATTCGACACTGCCAAGCACATCGAAACAGAAAGAGACGGAAATTTAGCGAGCGACTTTTGGAAGAATACAGCCACAAAGATACAGGAGAAATATAACGATTTATATGTTTATGGTGAGGTTATAGACCTCTGTGGAACTGTTAGTATAAATGCTTATACAGATGTTATGAATGTCACAGATGCCGGATATGGCATTAAGGTGCGCAGAGATATTCAAAAGAAGAGCGTAGCATCACTTTCTACATATGCCGGTGGTTATGATGATCCAGCTATACCACTCGGAAAAGGCTTAATCTGGGTAGAATCACACGATGAATTCCTTGGTGGCACTACAAGCAGAATGTCAGAAGACGTGCTTATCAAGTCATATGCAGCTATGGCATCACGTAAAGATTCACCAACACTTTTCTTTGCTCGTTCTGCAGCAAACAACGCCCCAAACAAAGTAAACTGGGATTTCCTCGTAGGTGATTATTCTAGTGTTTGGGAAAGTGCTGAAGTCCGTGAAGTAAACAGATTTAAAAACTATTTTGAGGGTGAGAGTGAAGTTCTCTCTAATTATCAGGATAAATATTATCTTGTTCAAAGAGCAGAAGCTGGTGTTTGTATTGTAAATGTAAGCAATAGCAAGGTAATTAATATTCCAACCACTCTTCCGGACGGCAGTTACAAAGACCATATCACAGGCAATAAATTTACCGTAACAAATGGAAAAATTTCCGGTAAAATGTCCGATAGCGGTGTAGCTGTTATTTATAACAGAAATGACGATATCAAGATATCAGTAGAACTAAATGATAACGCTATATATGAAAATGATAATATCAGCTTCACTACAGAAGAGGCTACTCTCAGAATTTCTGTAAAAGGTGCAGAAAAATCTACCTTTAAACTCGCAGGTAATGATGAAGTTGAGTTTAAAGATGGTGAAGAAATAACATTTGGTAAAGATCTCGACTATATGAGTTCAGTTCAGCTTGTTGTAACAGCTGAGAATAGTGAATGTAGCATAGCCAAATGCTATACAATCAACAAAAAAGACCCTGCATTATCATCTGTAATTTATTTTGATGCACCTGCAATGGCATTCTATGATAAGACTAAGGATAATCCGGATTCTGCCGGTATGCCATATATATTGCAAAAGGATGCTGAGGACAATTTAATTTCCGAGTATCCGGGCGATACAATGTCAAATGTAGAGAGTGAAGCATATGAGCATCTATACAAATTCGAGCTTGATGAAAATACTGTTGCTGTGAAATTCCATGATGGTGTTGCAGCAAATGTTGAAACTGACTCGCATACACTTCCACCAACAGAATGTATCTATGGTGATGCATCACTTCTTGAAAACAGAATCAAAGGCGGTTATGAAGTGAGCGGATCAATGCTATGGACTAAAGGAAAGCTCATTGATGTATTGCCTGATTGCAGTAAATATCCAATTTATGATGGTGTTCTTGATATCACAAGCCAAGAAATTGAAATTGAAGATAAACAGACAATTACAATAATTGAAAAGGTAACTCAAACATATCTTTTTGGTGATGTAAATCTTGATGAAGCGATAGATATGTCTGATGTAACACATACACAGAAGAGTATTGCTAAGCTTGTGGAACTTGATGAAACTAGCCAAAAATCTGCTAACGTAGATGGAAACGGTGATGTTAACCTTGAAGATGTTGTTCAAATGCAAAGATTTGTTGCAAAGCTTATAGAGGCTTTCTCCGCAGGAAAGAGCTTTGATATTATTTCAGAAGTCGAAATAACAACAGAAACAGATATGGATTACACTGGCTCAGATACTATAATAGACACTGAAATAGATGAATCAGATACAGATAGTGAAGGCTCTGATGTAGAATCTACTCGTGAGCTGTATTTCATAAACTCCTTAAATTGGGATTGTGTATATGCATATTTCTGGGAAGAGCTAGGTTCACAGGCTACAGAATGGCCTGGTGAAGAGATGGAATATATCGCAGATAATGTATATAAGATTGAGATTCCTGATTATGTGAATGTAGATATGATAATTTTTAATGATGGAGGTCAAGGCTCGCAGACAGAAGATCTTCATATCTCAGAATTTGGTCTTGCATTTGAGCCTGCAGATTATTTCGGCAACGACCAATACAACAACCTTATTTACACTGGAGAATGGTATGTATATGAACCATAAAACCATGTGTTAGTATTCAAATCATAAATATTAAATCCAATCAGATACAATTTAACTAATATCTGGTTGGATTTTTTATTTTTATAAAAATAAACATAGACATAATACAAATATTATGATAAAATGAATATGATTTTTATTATGGTGTGGTAGAATTAGCAAAAAGTGAGATTTTACATATTCTATATTGTTTTTAGATAGAAAAATAACAGTTTTGAATAATTTAGCCATTGCTACAAAAGATAAGACTATTAAATACATAAATTAGATTAATACGGAGGTAATTGCGTGAATCCAAATAAAAACACCTCGAAACAAGGTGCTTCAAAGCAAAATAAGCAAATTAAAACTAATAATAGGAGAAAATTACAACCATCAGGTAGTGTTCAGCCGGTTAGAAAACAGAACAGAGAAAAGGTTGCTTTTCAAAACAATTATCAGAAAAAGCGCCGTTCAATAAATACTAATAGAAGAGCAAAGCCAACTCCGCCAATTAAGATTTCTTTTCTTGGTGGACTTAATGAAATTGGTAAAAACATTACATTATTTGAATGTAATGATGATATTATTATCCTTGATTGTGGTATGGCTTTTCCGGATGTAGATATGCTGGGAGTAGACCTTGTAATACCTGATTTTACCTATATTCTCGAAAATAAAGACAAAGTAAGAGGTATAGTTCTTACACATGGACATGAAGATCATATAGGCTCACTGCCATATCTCTTAAATCAGCTTAGAGTGCCGGTTTATGGCACAGCGCTTACAATAGGACTTGTTGCCAATAAATTAAAGGAGCATAATATACTCAATTCTTGTGAGCTTATTGTGTCAAAAGCAGGGGATAAAATACCTTTTGGTTGTATTACAGCAGAGCTTATCCATGTTAACCATTCTATTCCTGATGCTGTTGCTGTCGCTTTTCACACACCGGGTGGCACTATTGTTCACACAGGTGACTTTAAAATTGACTGTACGCCTACAACTGATGCTATGATAGACCTTGCACGTTTTGCGAGTCTTGGTCAGGAGGGTGTGCTTGCACTTCTTGCAGATTCTACAAATGCAGAACGTCCGGGTTACACTATGACAGAGCAGACAGTAAGACAATCATTTGAAAACTTATTTGCCAGGGCAGAAGATAATAGAATTATAATAGCAACCTTTGCTTCAAATATAAGTAGAGTGCAACAGATAATTAACTGTGCCGTAAAATTTGGCCGTAAGGTCGCATTCACCGGCAGAAGTATGCTTAATTATATCAGTACCGCTGCAGAGCTTGGGTATCTCAAAGTTCCGGAGGGTGTCATTGTTGACATTGATGTGCTCAACTCCATGCCCCGTGAAAAGACAGTTCTTGTGTCCACAGGTAGTCAAGGTGAGCCAATGTCTGCGCTCTATAGAATGGCTTTTTGTGACCACAAAAAGATTGCAGTAGGTGCGGGTGACTTTATAATAATTTCCGCTAACCCCATCCCAGGAAATGAAAAAACAGTAGGAACAGTAGTAGATGAACTATTGAAGCGTGGTTGTGAGGTTGTGTATGAGTCTATGTATGAGGTTCATGTATCAGGCCACGCATGCAGAGAAGAACTCAAAATTATCAACGCTTTAACTAGACCAAAATACTTTATACCTGTCCATGGTGAGCAAAAGCACCTTAGAAAACACGCTGAGCTTGCAAAAAGTATGGGTATACCAAGTGAAAACATTTTTATTGGCGATGTGGGCAGTGTGATTGAACTAACCAATACTTCAATTAAAGAGCTTGCTCCGGTTACAGCCGGTAATGTATTTGTAGATGGACTTGGAGTAGGAGATGTAGGCAGTATTGTTTTGCGTGATCGTAAGCTTCTCTCAGAAGATGGTATTATCATAATTGTTGCAACACTTGATATGGATAATTATGAGATTCTTAGTGGCCCTGATATTGTTTCAAGGGGCTTTGTATATGTCAAAGAGTCTGTTGATTTGCTAGATAGTATTAAGGCTGAGGCATCCAAGCAGATAAATCTTTTGCTTAGGGCTCATCAGAGAGACAGAAACGGACTTAAAACAAGAATAAAAGATGCTGTGTCACGACGCATAAATGAACAAACAGGCAGAAACCCAATAATACTCCCGATTTTAATGGAGCTGTGAGGTGATTTTTTTGAGAAAAAAGAGTAAATGGGCAGTTACGCCACTGTTTTTAATATTTTCAGTAGCGCTTATGTGCTTTGCGGTTTTTTCTCTTAAGTTTAATAAGGTTTTATTTTATATCGAACTGATGGCTTCAATCGCTGTTATCATTGTCTGCGTAATCTCTATGATGTTTATGAAGAAATATATTTCTGATATTGCAAAAGGTGCAGTAAAGGGATTGTTTGGAGAGGAAAGACAGTTTTTGGATGGCTTTCCTTTCCCTGTTGCAGTTACAGGAGAAGATGGCGAGATCTTGTGGATCAATGACAAGTTTTTGAAAGAAATTTCAATAGATCATACTCCACATGGAGAATACATCTCAAATTATCTCAATGGTTCACAGGTGAGTGAAGTTCTTAAAAATAGCCTCGATATATCAATCCTCGAAAAAAACTATACCGTGTATGCCAGCAGATCAAAAGGTAGCACAGTGTTTTATTTTACTGACGATACCGAACTAAAGCAAATAGCGGAGAAATATAGAAATTCGAGACCTTGTATTGTCTCTGTAGTCTTTGATAACAGGGAGGAATTTGAGAGGGAGGAAGACAGTGATTCCTTAAATTCTGTTATAGCCCCCCTTGAAAATACGCTCATAAAATGGGCGAATACATATAATGGTACCTTTAGAAATATTTCTAATGGAAAGTATCTTATTGTTTTTGAGGAAAGCTCGTTTAAAAAGATAGAAAAAACAAAATTTGATATTCTTGATGAGATAAGAAAGATTAAATCTTCAAACGGCACTGTAGCTACAATTTCGATAGGTGTTGGTATAGGTGATGATAATTTTAAGAACTGCGATATTCGTTCCAAAAAGGCACTTGAAATGGCACTTGGAAGGGGCGGAGATCAGGCTGTTATCAAGAATGAAAATGACTTTAGATTTTATGGCGGAATATCTCAAGGCTCAGAACTTAGAAATAAGGTGAGATCCAGAGTGTATGCCTCAGCACTTGCTGATAAAATTAAGGTATCTGACAAAGTGTACATCATGGGGCATAATTATTCTGATCTAGATTGTATTGGTGCGGCGGCAGGCTTATATGCAGTGGTCACAAAGATGAATAAATATGCTGGTATTGTAGTTAAATCAAATCAAAGTCCTGCATTACCACTTATAAAAAGTCTCGAAAATTCTGTTACCCCTGATATGTTTGTAGAGCCATCAGATGCAGTAAAAAATATCAGCGACAAATCGTTGCTTATTATTGTTGACACACACGCTTCAGGATTTTTAGAAAGTGCTGAGTTGTATCTAAAGGCAAAAAATGTAGTTGTTATTGATCATCACAGAATGATGGTAAATCATATAGCAAATGCAGAAATTTTTTATCAACAAACATTCTCATCAAGCGCTTCTGAGATGGTGGCAGAGCTTGTGCAATATATGGATGATAGTGCTATAAACAAGCCTATAGCTGAAGCCCTGCTTTCCGGCATAATGCTTGATACAAAAGGATTTACGGTAAAAACAGGTTCACGTACTTTTGAAGCAAGTGCTTATTTATCATCGAAATCTGCAGATATGATAGCTGTAAAACAGCTTTTTGCAAATTCTTTAGAGGATTATAAGTCAAAGTGTGAGCTTGTGTTAAATTCTGAGTTGTGTTTTAATTCTGCTATCGCAATTACAGCAAAGTCAGCAAAAAATATAAGGGTTATAGCTGCTCAAGCCGCAGATGAACTTTTAGGAATCAAGAATGTTGATGCCTCCTATGTAATTTTCCCGATTGAAGATGGTGTCAACATTTCAGCAAGATCATTGGGTAAGGTTAATGTTCAGCTTGTTATGGAATCACTTGGCGGCGGTGGTCATCACACGATGGCCGCAGTACAGCTGAAAGATGTTACAGTTGAACAAGCACGTGAAATGTTACTAGATAAATTAGATGAACAAACATATAACACTTAATAAAACTATTGAAAGGACTGAATAAATTGAAAGTTATATTACTTGAAGATGTAAAAGGCAAGGGAAAAAAGGGTCAGCTTATAAATGTTCCTGATGGTTATGCACGTAACTGCCTTTTTCCAAAAAACTTAGCTAAAGAGGCAAACGCTCAGGCTATGACAGAACTAAAAAACGCTGAATCGTCGAAACAACATAAAATAGATGTCGACAAAGAAAACGCCAACAAAGCGAAATCTATTCTCGACGGCAAGGAGCTTATTGTTCATGCAAAGGCCGGCGCTCAGGGTGGAAAACTTTTTGGCAAGGTAACATCAAAAGAAATTTCAGATACAATCAAATCTACATATAATCTAGAAATAGACAAAAGAAAGATTGAATTGAAATCAGATATTAAAACTCATGGTATATTCGAATGTCATGTTAAACTCTACTCTGGTATAATCGCCAAATTAAATATAAAAGTAACGGACTGATATAAATGGCAGAAAATAAAATTTTTACAGCATATGATGGACTGAATTTACCTTACGACCCTGAGGCAGAAAAATCTGTTTTAGGTGCGGTGTTACTTGATGGAAGTTGTATTGAGCAAATTGCATCAATTCTTCCCAATGGTGATTTTTTCTATCTTGAAAACCATAAGCTGATTTATAGTGAAATGATGAATATGTTTGCCGGTGGTGAACGTATAGATATCGTAACTCTGCTCAATGCTTTACGAAAAAATAAAGAATTTGACGAGGCTACACTAAAGCCGTATTTGGTTACGTTGTGTGAGTCTGTTCCGTCTGTTTCTAATGTTTCTGTATATGCAGGCTATGTTCGTGATAAGTATGAACTTAGACAGCTTATAGGAGTATCACGTGACATCATTGAAGAGGCTTCGTCCGGATATCATGAAACAGCAGATATCCTAGATATGGCAGAACAACGTATATATGATATTCGCAAGGGCAAGGATGTCAAAGGTCTGCGTAGTGTTCGTGACGTGTTGGTTGAAGTTATCAACAGGCTTGATGAGCTTAACTCGCCTGATAATATGAACATAAAGCCTATATCCACAGGTATATCATCACTTGACGCATATATAACCGGCCTCAATCGCTCAGACCTAATACTGCTTGCGGCAAGACCTGGTATGGGTAAAACCAGCTTTGCGCTCAATCTACTAAGAAATGCGGCTGTTCAGAGCAAAAAAACTTGTGCATTTTTCTCGTTAGAAATGTCCAGGGAACAGCTAGGCTCTCGTTTGCTTTCTGCAGAAGCCAAAGTTGAAGGTGTAAAACTGCGTACAGGAAAGCTAAATAACCAGGAATGGTCACGTCTAATTGAAGCTTGCGATATTTTATGCCAGACTAACATATATATGGATGATACTCCGGGTATAACTGTGCCTGCGATGAAAGCTAAGCTTCGTCGACTTAAAAATATAGATATGGTTGTGGTGGACTACCTACAGCTTATGTCAAGCGGTAGAAGAATAGATAACCGTGTTCAGGAAATCTCCGAAATAACAAGAAGTATGAAAATACTTGCTAAGGAACTTAATGTACCGGTCCTCACATTGTCTCAGCTCTCTCGTGCAAGCGAACAGCGTTCAGAACACAGACCACAACTTTCAGATTTGCGTGATTCCGGATCTATTGAGCAGGATGCAGATATTGTTCTTTTCTTATATAGAGAAGCTTATTATGACAACACTGCCGGTGCAAAACCCGATAGTGATAAAAATCAGGGAGAATGTATCGTTGCAAAGAATCGTCATGGTGAGTCTGGTATAGCTAAGCTACATTGGCAGGGTGAGTTTATGAGGTTTACCGGTGTTGAAAATAGGCGAGAAAATGAATGATTCTATTATCACAAAAACTATAAAAAAATATAATATGCTTCATCAAAATAAACGTGTTGTGGTAGGCGTATCGGGTGGAGCTGATTCTATGTGCCTGTTACATTATCTTTGTAGTGTGAAAGCAAGCTTAAACCTTGATATTATTGTTGCCCATGTTAACCATGGCATTAGAGGTGACGAAGCACTCAGAGATCAAAATTTAGTTGAGCGGTTTTGTAATGATAATGATCTTAAATTTGCTTTAAAAGCTATTGATGTTCCTAAGCTTTCACGTGAATTGCGTATTGGCGAGGAAGAATGTGGCAGAATTATGCGATATAACTTTTTTCAGGAGCTTGCAAATAATGATGGTCTTATTGCAACAGCGCATACAGCATCTGATAATGCCGAAACAGTGCTATTTAATATGACACGTGGTTCCGGGCTAAATGGCATTGGTGGCATCAAACCGGTTAGAGGTAATATCATTAGACCCTTGATTATGATGACAAGAGCCGATGTTGAAGATTATTGTCAGTTTTATAATGTAAAATATTTTGATGATTCTACTAATTTTTCAGATAATTATACCCGTAACAAGATCCGCCATACTATAATGCCTACACTTGGTGAGATCAATTCATCAGCTGTGACAAATATATCCCTACTAAGCGAATCTGCAAGGGAAGATGATGAATATCTTAATTCGCTTGCATCAAAAAAACTTGATGATTGTGCTATGGAAAACGGATATTCTTGTGACAAATTAAATATTCTTGCACAATCTATAAAAAAAAGGGCAATAATAATTATGGCTAATGCCATTGGAATATCATTAAATCGGAAACACATTAATTTAATTTTAGATTTGCTTACTTTTGATGGTGCGGTTGATGTAGACTCCAATTATAGATTTATCAGCAAAAACGGCGTATGCTGTTTTTGTGAAAAAAAGATTGAAGATAAACTTGAAGTAGATGACAATACGGAATATAAAGTAAGTGATTGTTCATTGGTTGTATTAAAAGGACAAAAATTCGCCTTTTTAAATTTAAAAGATGTTGATGTTGAACAAAAATCAAATAATTTCAAAAAAATATTCAATAATTCGATAAATTGTGATATAATCAATGACAATACATTAATCAGGGGAAGATTACCAGGAGACTACTTCAAAAAAGCAGGATCCGGTTGCACCAAATCCCTTAAAAAGCTTTTGAACGAGCTTAAATATACTACGGAACAAAGAAAAAATCTTGTGCTTATTGCCAATGGCAGTGAGGTTTTGTGGATAGATGGCATTGGCGTGAGTGAAAAGGCTAAGATTAATGACAGGAATCATTGCATATTAATAATAAAAACGGAGGAACAGTAATTATGTTAAATGATATTTCTTCAGTGCTTATATCCAAAGAGGAGATCGAAAAGATTGTTTCGGAACTAGCCGACCAGATCAACAGAGACTATGTTGGCAAAAAGCTTTTGCTCGTTGGTTTGCTAAAGGGATGTATCCAATTTATGTCAGACCTTTCAAGAAAAATCACGCTACCTTGTGAGATTGACTTTATGGTAGCATCCAGTTATGGTTCAAGCACCGAGACAAGTGGCGTTGTTAAGGTTTCAAAGGATTTAAGCATTGATATTGAGGGTTACGATGTACTTATAGTAGAAGATGTTGTAGACAGTGGCGTTACCCTCGATTACATAATCAACATGATAAAAGACAGAAAGCCTGCTAGCTTAAAACTTTGCACATTGCTGGATAAGCCTATAAGACGTAAAAAGCAAGTGCATGTTGATTATACCGGTTATGTTCTTCCGGATGAATTTGTAGTTGGGTATGGTCTCGATTATGCAGAAAAATATCGAAATCTTCCATTTATCGGTATTTTAAAGCCAGAGATTTATTCCTGATTATAAAAGGAGTGGAAATATATTTTGAATAATAATAAAAGCGGTGCAAAAGGACTGCTAATTTATTTAGGATTGCCTGTGATTATCCTTATTATTGTGGCGATTCTATTTAACTCACAGCCCAAAGAGGAACACACATATTCTGAGATAGTAGGATATTTTCAGGATATGGAGGTTAAAAGCTTTAATGCAGATGCTTCGTCGGGCGAGATAGAGCTTAAATTAAATGATGACAGCACAGTAAGATACACTGTTGCAAGTCTACAAATGTTTATAGAAAAGGTTGATCCTTATATTGAGTCTTATAATGAAGGCAAAGATAAAGCAGACAGACTAAAATATGAGATCAAGCCTGCAGCTGATAACTCATTATTATGGAATCTCCTGCCTAATGCTTTGATGATAGTTTTACTTGTTGTTTTCTGGATATTCATTATGCGACGCATGGGCGGAGGTCTTGGCGGAGATAAAACCATGGGTTTTGGCAAGGCAAAGATAAAGAACATGAATGATGAAAAGCGTAAAACCACGTTTGCAGATGTTGCTGGCGCTGATGAGGAGAAAGAAGAGCTTAAAGAAATTGTAGAATTTCTTAAAAACCCTGAAAAATACAACTCGCTTGGTGCAAGAATACCAAAGGGAGTGCTTCTTGTAGGCCCTCCGGGAACCGGTAAAACCTTGATTGCACGTGCAGTTGCAGGAGAAGCTGGTGTTCCATTCTTCTCAATTTCCGGTTCGGACTTTGTTGAGATGTTCGTTGGTGTTGGTGCATCAAGAGTAAGAGACTTATTTGAACAGGCAAAGAAAAACAACCCTTGCATTATATTTATCGATGAAATAGATGCAGTTGGTCGTCAAAGAGGCACAGGCCTTGGTGGCGGTCACGACGAAAGAGAGCAAACCCTCAACCAGTTGCTTGTAGAGATGGATGGCTTTGGTGCTAATGAAGGCGTTATTATGATCGCCGCTACCAACAGACCAGATGTTTTAGACCCTGCTCTCATGCGTCCGGGTCGTTTTGACCGTCAGGTTATAGTAGGATATCCTGATATCAAGGGCAGAGAAGCTATTCTTAAGGTTCATGCTAACAAAAAATCCATCGGTCCTGATGTTAAACTTGATGTTATAGCAAAGTCTACAGCAGGTTTTACAGGTGCTGATCTTGAAAATCTTCTCAATGAAGCAGCTCTTCTTGCAGCTCGCCGTGATAAAAAGGCAGTTACAATGACAGAAATTGAAGAAGCCACAATTAAAATTGTAGTAGGCGTGGAAAAGAAATCTCGTGTAATGAGCGACAAGGAAAAGAAGCTTACTGCTTACCACGAGGCTGGCCATGCAGTTGCAACTTACTTTTGCAAGTCTCTTGACCCGGTTCATCAGATTTCTATCATCCCAAGAGGTATGGCAGGTGGCTATACCATGCATTTACCATCTGAGGATAAGAGCTACCAGAGCAAAAACGAAATGATAGATAACATTATTGTTTTGCTTGGTGGTCGTGCAGCTGAGGCTGTTGTGCTTGATGATATCTCAACAGGCGCATCAAATGATATTGAGCGTGCTACAAAGATGGCAAACCAGATGGTTACTAAGTTTGGTATGAGCTCTATGGGTCCAATAGCTTTTGGTCAAGGTAACACAGAGGTGTTTATAGGCAGAGATATGGGTGTTTCTAAGGATTATTCCGAACATACTGCTTATGAAATTGACACCGAGATTCATAAAATTATTAAGGATTGTTATGATAAGACAATTGCAATCCTTAACGAAAACATTGATAAACTCCATAGTGTAGCTCAATTTCTTATTACCAACGAGAAGATGTCTGGTGAAGAATTTGAATCAATGATGAAATCTTAATATGTAAATTTACAAGGGTACGGTGTTTTTCATCGTACCCTAAATAAATATAGGGAGGTGAGTGTTCTGTCTGTACATACAAGCAAGTCTTTATTCGATAATCCGATAGAAGAATTAAAATATGTAGGTAAACAACGTGGGTTGCTATATAGAAAACTTGGTGTAACTTCTATAGGAGAGCTTATCACTTATTATCCACGGGATTATGATGATTTGTCCGAGCCTACTACTGTGTTTTCGGCTATTGATGGCGAAACCTGCTGTATTAAGGTTAAAATTTCAAGCCGTCCAAAGATTATCAAAACATCTAAGGATAAGATGGTTATAACTTGCACAGCTGAAGATGAAACAGGCGTTATTAAGCTCACCTTTTTTAATAATAAATTTATAACGAATAAGCTTGTTATGGATAAAGAGTATCTTGTTTATGGTAAGGTAATATGCCAGTACAACGTCAAAGAAATGCAGTCACCCCAGCTTCTTTCATCTAATGATAGTGGTCATTTTCTACCAATATATAGCCTTACAAGCGGTTTGACGAATAATATGCTACGCCGTAATATGCGAGATGCCCTTGGTATGTTACCATCTGATATGAGTGATACTCTTCCCGAAAAGTACAAACAAGAATATCATCTCACAGATTTATTTCAGGCTATAACGAAAATTCATTTTCCTATAACTGAAGCAGATGTTATCAGCGCAAAACGAAGACTGATTTTTGATGAATTGCTACATCTTTCATTAGGATTAAAACTAATTAAAGATGATCGTTCTAATGAAAAAAGTATAAATATAGAGCGTAGCTATCTTGACGAATATCTCAAATGTATACCTTTTGAGCTTACAAATGCTCAGTTAAAAGCAATTAACACTTGTATGGATGATATGCTCTATGGAGCAAGCCCTATGGGCAGACTTATACAGGGTGATGTTGGCAGTGGTAAAACTTGTGTAGCCATAGCTCTATGTCATAGTGTAATCAGAAATGGTTATCAGTGTGCCTTTATGGCTCCAACTGAGATACTTGCAGAGCAACATTATAATGTTGTAGCTCAACAACTTGAGTCGCTGGGAATTAAGGTTGCATTACTCACGGGTAGCACATCTTCTAAGAGAAAAAAAGAAATTAAAGATGCCCTTGCAGTTGGTCAGTTAAATCTGGTGATAGGCACTCATGCATTGCTTACAGAAAATGTAGTATTCAAAAATCTACTCCTTGCTGTTACAGATGAACAGCATCGATTCGGTGTGTCTCAGAGAGCTGAACTTATTTCTAAGGGTTGTAATCCACATTTTTTGATAATGTCTGCAACGCCAATACCACGCACACTTGCTATGATGCTATATGGCGATCTTGATATCTCCGTTATTGATGAACTTCCTAAAGGAAGACAAAAAATCAATACCTATTTTATTGATAGTAAAATAAGGGTGCGTGCTCTAAATTTTATAAAAAAACATATTGATAGTGGAAGTCAGGCGTATATAGTTTGTCCTAGTGTGGAAGATAATGATAATAACATAGCATCTGTAATATCATATTATGAAAAACTTAAAACAGGCTTTTTTAAAGATTACAGTATTGCTCTTTTACATGGCAAAATGAAACCGGCAGAAAAAGAAAACATTATGAGTGATTTTTCAGCTGGAAAAACAAAATTGCTTATCGCCACAACAGTTGTAGAGGTGGGTGTAGATGTTCCGAATGCTACTGTAATAATGGTAGAAAATTCAGAAAGATTCGGTCTATCACAGCTTCACCAGCTCAGAGGAAGAGTGGGGAGAGGTAATAAAAAATCCTATTGTATACTTGTTTCTGATACCACAAGCGATCAATCTAAAAAGCGACTTAATATACTTTGTCAAACTACTGATGGTTTTAAAATCGCTGATGCTGATTTAAAGCTTCGTGGCCCCGGTGATTTTTTTGGTTCGAGACAATCAGGTTTGCCTTTACTTAGTATTGCAAGTCTTAGTGATAGCGAAATGTTTAATCTTGCGATGAGTGCTTGCGAACAAATTTTAAATGACGGGATAGAAAAGCCTATGTTTTCTCATCTTCGTGCAGAAATAAAAAGGATGTTTAGTTCCTTAAACAAAGGCTGATTTTTATTAAATAAAGAAAGGAAACGATATATAGTAAATTCGTTTGGTGATGAAATATGGCTGTAGATATAGTTTTTGCTGTGATATTGGTGTTAATTGGAATATATTTTTATCTTGGTAAAGGCGCCGATATAATAAAATGGCTCAATACAATGCCGATTGACAAAAAAGAACGCAGGGATATGGTTGGTTTGTCTAAATTTATAGGTAAGCTGTTTTTTGTAGCTTGCGGGTGTATTATTTTGATGATTATTGGAGAAATAACAGATATATATCAGTTTAATATCGCAGGTGTTGTTTTGCTCATAATTGACGTAGTGTTTGGGTATTTTTATACACATTCAGGCGACAGATTTAATAAGTAATAAAGGTGATTTTGCATGATGAACAAAGGGGAGCTTGCTCGTAGTTATTTTTTGCAAGGATACAACTGCTCACAGTCGGTAGCGATGAGCTTTAGTGATGAGCTAGGCATTGAAAAAGACTTAATTGCTAAGATGACACTCGGCTTTGGCGGAGGAATCGGTAGACTAAGAGAGGTATGTGGTGCTTTTAGTGGTATTGTGTTTGTAATCAGTATGAAGTATGGTTCCTCATTACCTGACCATGATAATAAGAAAGAAGTTTATCATATTATTCAGGATCTTGCACAAAAGTTTACTGATGCACAAGGTTCTATAATTTGCAGGGATTTGCTTATGGCATCAGGTTTGGAGCATCGTGGAACAGAGCCAGAAAAGAGAAGTGAAGTCTATTACAAAAAACGCCCTTGCGCAGAGCTTGTATTCTTTGCCGCAAATCTTCTTCAAAATTCAGGATATTAAATAAATGAATAATTACCTTTTTATTTGGAAAAATATTATATATTCCTGAATGAGGTGGTTATTTTGTTTAATAGGAAATTTCTGATTTTCTCTTTAATATTTGTTTTTGTTTTTTCTTTTGCGGTGGCATATTCATTTTTTACTACTGATACATTGGCACTCTCTAAGGAAGGCTCAATAGGCAATGAAATTATCCAAATCCAAACTAAACTTACAGAGCTAGGTTATTACACCTATGATATAGATGGTGTGTTTGGTAGTAGGACAAAAAAGGCAGTTATGGCTTTTCAGAGAAATAATGGTTTAAAGGAAGATGGCATAGTAGGCACGCAAACTCTTGAGGCACTTGGAATAACACGTGCAGATTCTTCCGGCAAATTTACAGAGGCAGAGATAGCACTACTTGCGAGAGTGATTTCCGCAGAAGCAAAAGGCGAATCATATGAAGGACAGGTGGCAGTTGGAGCAGTTATTTTAAATCGTGTAGAGCATCCGTCTTTCCCAAACACAATCTCAGGTGTTGTCTATCAGTATCGTGCATTTGAGTGTGTTGCAAATGGTGAGATTAATAAGACGGTGGCAGAATCCTCAAAGCAAGCCGCATTAGATTGTATAAATGGCTACGATCCCAGTGGCGGTGCAATATATTATTACAATCCCAAAAATACTACCAATGCCTTTATGTTATCAAGACCTGTGATTACAATTATAGGTGATCATACTTTCTGCTCATAAATTTTTTAATAATTTTGTCCGAAACAGTTCCTTTTATTTGTTTACATTATGTAGGTACCAAATCGAAAGGAGCTGTTATTTATGGTTTAATAATTATTAGGTGATGTAAATGAAACTAGATACATTATCTTTACTAGTTTCGACTGATATATTTTTATCATCTACAATTTAGGGCAACAGCCCAAGAGGGAGGAGAATTTTATGAAGAAAAGTATAAAATCAATTGCAATAGTAATTGCGATGACAATAAGTGTTATGGGAATGTGTGTACCCGTAAATGCTGAAACAAGAAAATCACAATCAAAAGAAATAATGAGGATAACTCATCAAGAGCATATGTTTGGAGATGTAAACTATGACTATCATATTAATCTTGATGATGTTGTAATTCTACAAAAGTATATAGCAAATCTAGTAGATTATAACAGTATATGCAAAGAACTTTCACTAACTACAAAGATGTGTCTTGTGCCTGTCAGCAATGAGAAGGAAATATCTATGATAGATGTTACGCTCATGCAACAATACATAGCCAAGCTAATTTCAGATTTCCCTGTAGAGAAAAACTATCCTGAAAGCTGGTCTGATTATTCTTGGCAGAGCGGTGATATTATTGATAATTACGGTCTTAATCTTGTGAGAAGCCAAGATTTTTATGATTTACCGGAAATCACAGTAGATTCTGACGAATATTCAAAGGCTTTTGATGTGTGTGTAGATCTTTTTCAAAAAGGAGTTTCAAAGGATGAGAACACACTTATTAGCCCTATGTCAATCCTAATTGCACTTGCATCAACAGCAAATGGAGCAGATGGCGAAACTTTGGAACAAATGAAAAGGTACCTCGGCAATTATGATAGTCTGGATCAGCTGAACATGATTATTAAAGCATTACAAGAAAGATTTAATTCAGAGAATCCAGATTATGATCTTAGTGTCCTAAACTCTATCTGGGTTAAAGACGATCCGGAGCTCTTTGAGGTAAAAGAGGACTTTATCAATTCTTCCGATAAATATTTCAATGCAGAAGTATATTACGAGGATTTTTCTGATACAGAAACTGTTAATAAAATTAACAAATGGGTTGAAGACAACACATATGGATTGATAAAAAAACTAATAGAAAAGATAAAAAAAGAGGATGCTATATTCCTTATAAACACAATTGCCTTTTGTGCAGACTGGGATAGTGAACTGGATATTGCGAGATCTCAACCGTTTTATGGATATAACGATAATGTAAATAGTGATGCAGAATATGTCAAGGATGACGAGTGCAAAAGCTATATTTACGATGATAATTCAGAGGGATTTATAAAGAAATATAAAGGTGGAGATTATAGCTTTGTTGCTATCTTACCTGATAGTGAGATAGATATTTTAGAATATGCTCAGAGCTTTGATGGCGAGAAGCTGAGAGGTCTTATCAAAAGTGAAACATCAAAATATAATGTTAGATTTACTATGCCTATGTTAAAATATGATTTCTCGGTTAATTATAACGATTTATTGAAAAAAGAATTTCCTGCTGCCTTTGACGTAGATTCTGCAGATTTTTCCAAAATGCTTTATCTGAAGAAGCCTGAATATAACGCTTTTATTGGCGATATTTTACATAAAACAGCCATTGAGCTAGACGAAAAAGGTACAACCGCAGTTGCTGCAACATCTGTAAGTATAGATATTGATTATTGTGCTCAAAGCACTTTCCCGGATAAAATAATTTGTCTTAACAGACCATATGTCTATGCGATAATTGAAAATACTACAAAGCTTCCGTTGTTTATGGGTGTTGTACTCAATATCGATTAAATATTTATTAAATAATATTTTTGCCCACATAAAGCTACTATTAGCCTTATGTGGGCAATTATTATGATTATGACTATTTTCCTATACAATTACAATTTCTTCAAAAGCAAAAAATAATCCTATTTTAAGGATTCAATATAAACACTTAAGAGCTTTAATGCTGTTTCTTTTTCATTGTTTGAACAATCCTTTAATGAATTAATAAAATCCTCTTCAGTAACTACAATATCATTATTTTTAACTAATATGTCGTTAGGTGTAATACTAAGAGCACCGCATATTTTTAGTAATGTTTCGACTCTCATATTGGTGCTCCCACGCTCTATATCTGCATAAGTTCGATCTGAAAGCTCTGCTTTTTCAGCGACTTCCGCCTGCGTTAAACCTTTTGATTTTCTGATATTATATAATTTGGTACCAACTTCTATCAAGTTCATAATCAGCACTTTTCTTCCTCCTGATTGTAATTATATAAGAATTATAATTCCTATTTATATTGGCAAACAGGAACTATAGTAGTATAATTTAAGAAGTTTAGTTCCTAATGGTACTTACAAAGTGACTATTCCGCTTTGTTCGTATAACGGAACTGTGAAAAGGAGGTGAAATAGATGAAAAAACTTAATACTATGGAAATGCGTAATGTTGAGGGCGGTGCTTACTACTGTAACACATGCGGAAAAAAATTCTCTTTTAAATGGACTGCTGGATATCATATCCTTTTCTACGGACACAGATCTTTTAGATACGATTGGCGTTTCTAATCATTGCTTTTAATCATTAAAAATATATTTACAAAAACGCTAACAATGGAATAGTCATTGTTAGCACTCAAAATGGTGAGAATATGATAATTACTAAACAACATGATCAGCGTGATTGCGGTGCGGCTTGCCTTTCTATGATTGCATCGCATTATGGATTGAAATATCCCATCTCAAAATATAGAGAACTAACAAAAACAGACCAAAATGGTGCAAATCTTTATGGTCTTTGTGATGCTGCGCAAAAAATCGGTTTCAAGGCTGAGGCACTCTCAGGTAATATTCACGATTTGCTTGAAGGTATAAACAAAGGTAAAATTAAATTTCCTTTTATTGCTCACATTATTAATGAAGACTATATGCAACACTTCGTTGTTGTTTTAAATATTAAGAATAATAAAGTTATCATAGCAGATCCCGCAAAAGGCAAAGTAAAATATACAATAGAACAATTTGCAGAGTTATGGAACGGCTATATTGTGACTTTCGAAAAAACAGGTGCTTTTCAAAAAGGAAATTATACAAAAGGCAGTTTTAAGAAGTTTTTTTCGTTACTAAGGGGACAGTACGGAAGACTTACAACTGTTATTATATTGTCTTTAATAATTTCCGTTATTGGAATTATAGGAGCATTTGTTTTTGAAGTAATTATTGATGATTTTTATAATGCAAATGAAAGCATCGTATGCGAAGATGATTGTGCAGATGAACATGAACATGTAACAGAAGAAACTTTAGACGAATCTAAAAATATATTAAATAACGCAGTGGATTTTCTTACAAACAACGCCTCCAATTTTAACCTCTTTTTCATTTGCTTGATTGGACTTTATGTCCTGCAAGCAATAATACAGTTTCTTCGTGGATACATTATATCCCTAATATCAAAGAAAATAGATTTGCGACTCATGATTCCATATTATGATCATATTATTGATTTGCCTATGTCTGCGGTAAGCACCCGAAAAACAGGCGAGTATCTATCACGATTTTCTGATGCGGATGCCGTTCGAGAGGCGATATCCGGTGCAACATTAACTTTAATATTAGATTCTCTAATGGTAATTGCTTGCGGTATTATTTTATTCTTAGAAAATGCTATACTGTTTTATATTTCTTTTATAGTAATCTTCCTTTATGCTGTTATTATTCTTTTTTATAAAAAACCACTTGCAAATATTAACCGTGGTGTTATGGAAAATAATGCTCGTGTGCAATCATTTCTTAAGGAATCGATAGATGGCATAGAAACTGTAAAAGCAAACAATATAGAAAACGTTGTAAAAAACAAAAATAGCTCTAAATTTAATCGTTTTATTGGTGCTGTGTTTAAAAATAATATTATTTCCACATCACAAGATAGCATTTGTGATTTAATTGAACTTGTTGGTACTATTATCATACTCTGGGTAGGTTTTGGGATGGTATTAGCCAATCACGTAACGATTGGTTCGCTAATTACATTTTACGCATTACTTGCTTATTTTACTCAACCCATTAAAAATTTAATTAGCTTGCAACCGATGATGCAAACAGCAATTATCGCAGCTGAAAGGCTTAATGATATCTTAGATATACCGGTCGAAAATAAAAACACAAAGAAAAATTTAGATATATCATTAGAAAGTATTAGTTTCTCTAATGTAGATTTTCGTTATGGAAATCATGAATTAGTTTTGAAAAATATTTCTTTGGATATTAAAAAAGGTGAAAAAATTGCAATTGTTGGCGAAAGTGGTTGTGGCAAGACAACGCTTGCAAAACTGCTTTTGAAGTTTTACGAACCGGAAAACGGTAAAATTTCGATAGACGGAAGTGATTTATCACTCGTTTCAACAGATAAAATACGAAATATTGTTTCCTACATAGATCAAAACACATTTTTGTTCTCTGATACTGTAAAAAATAATCTTATTTTGGGGTGTGATGAAATTACAGATCAGGAAATAGTTAATGCTTGTAAGGCTGCAAAAGCAGATGTGTTTATACAAAATCTGCCTATTGGTTACGACACTTTTCTTGACGAGAACGGCAAAAACCTTTCCGGTGGACAACGTCAACGTTTGGATATAGCAAGGGCATTACTTAGAAAGCCCAAATTAATTATATTTGATGAAGCAACAAGCAATCTTGATACTATAACCGAAAGTGCAATTAAAGACACTATTTTTAATTTAAATAAAGAAATTACCTGTATAATTATTGCTCACAGGATTTCAACTATTAAAAATTGCGATAAAATCATTGTAATGGATAAAGGCGAAATTGTTGAAATTGGAACACACCAAGAACTTATAAACAAAAAAGGAAAGTATTCAGAACTTTATAACAGACAATAATTCTAAAAAAGCGAGGTGAATTTCACCTCGCTTTTGCTATGCATAAAAGCCACCTTAAAACCTATTTTGTATAGTTAGTGTGTGATTTTTTCAAAGAAATATTATGAATTTTATAATGTCTATTGGAAAATAATACTTATTATGGTATAATAAAAAAAGAGCTTATTTTTGTTTATACTATAGGAGAAAAACATATGGATGATATTTTGATTCCTGTTGCTAAAAAGAAAAATTACGGACTAAAAACCTTTCTTTTAGGTCTTTTTTTTGCGTCTTTAATTTTCTTGCCATTTATTATATATAACAAGGGATATTTTCTGTATTATGGAGATTTCAATGTACAACAAGTACCATTTTATCAGATGATACATGATAGTATACGAAGTGGCAAGCTATTTTGGAGTAACACAACTGATTTAGGCGCAAATATAATCGGAAGCTATAGCTTTTATATGTTAGGTAGCCCGTTTTTTTGGATTACATTATTATTACCCAGCAAGGCAGTTCCGTACCTAATGGGACCCTTACTTATCCTAAAATTTGCCTGTGCATCATGGGCAGGCTATATTTATGTAAATCGTTATCTTAAAGAAAAAAACTATGCTGTTATTGCAGGATTGCTATACGGCTTTTCGGGATTCTCTGTTTATAATGTCTTTTTCAATCATTTTCATGAAGCGATAATTATATTTCCTCTTTTGCTTTATGCAGTAGATGAATTTATGTTTAATAAAAGACGTGGACTTCTGGCGATTACGGTCTTTGCTTCATCATTAATGAACTATTATTTTTTCTGCGGGCAAGTCGTATTTGTGATAATATATTTTCTATTATGCCTGTTTTGCAAAGATTACAAATTTAAGATTAGAGATTTCATACCAATGGCATTTGAATGTGTTGTTGGACTTTGCATGAGTGGAATTATATTGATACCAAGTATATTTGCAGTGGTGCAAAATTCACGTGTAAATTCATTTCCGGAGGGATATTCCGCATTGCTATATGGCAATGAGCAACGCTATTTGCATATAATACAAAGTATGTTCTTTCCACCGGATATTCCTGCAAGACCAAATTTTACACCTGATTCTAATGCTAAGTGGGCATCTGTTGCGGCTTATCTGCCATTGTTTGGTATGTGTGGTGTGTTTGCTTATTTGCAACTACGCAAGAGGGACAGACTAAAAAAGATGATTTGTCTTCTCCTTCTTTTTGCTTTTGTGCCTGTATTTAACAGTGCTTTTCAACTTCTTAATACAGCATATTATGCCCGATGGTTCTATATGCTCACACTTTTGATGTCTTTTGCCACTGTCAAATGCTTTGAAGAAGAGAATGTGAATTGGAAGCGTGCTATAACATGGAGTTCATCGATTACCTTGGGTATAGCTCTTGCGATTGGTCTAATGCCAGAGAATACAGACGAAAATTCTGAAGAAAAACTCAAGATAGGACTTGAAAAATATCCGGATAGATTTTGGATATACGTCGCAATAGCTTTGATATGTATTGCACTCACAGTTGTGTGTGTAAAAATTATTAAGAAAGATTCTAAAAATACAAATCGAGTGATTGCTATATTAGGCGCAGTATCTGTATTCTATGCTTCGTATATTCTTTTGCTTGGCTCATCTCACAGCTATGATACACATAATTTTGTAATCCCGTATGCACTGAATAACGGTGAAGAAATTGAACTTGATGATATTCAAAATGTGCGTTCTGATTTTTATGAATCAATGGATAATATGGGTATGTATTGGCAAATACCTACTATCCAAGCTTTTCAAAGTATAGTGCCAGGCTCTGTTATGGAATTTTATGAGTCGGTTGGTGTTGAGCGTAGTGTGGGATCAAGACCAGAGACTAGTTATTACGGATTAAGAGGACTTACATCTTGTAAATATTTGTTTGATTGCAATTATGATGACGAATTTTTTGTAGATCTTGAAACTGGGAAGGCGAAAATGCCCGGTTGGACTGATATAGGTAGTTCCAATGGTTTTAAGATGTATCAGAATGATTATTTCATCCCATACGGTTTTTATTTTGATACTTATATCACAGAAGAAGACTACAACAACTGCTATAAAGATAACAGACATCTGCTTCTTTTAAAAGCACTTGTGCTTTCAAGTGAAGATATGGTAAAATATTCAGATACGGCTGAGAGTGTAGGTTCCTATTCACTCTATGATTATAACATAGCTTCATATTTCAGAGATTGTGAAGAACTTAAAAAGCACGCGTGCTCACAGTTTAGTTATACAAATAATGGTTTTGAGGCACAAATCACAATTGATGATAAGCGTCACAGACTTGTATTTTTTAGTGTGCCGTATGAGGATGGCTGGTCGGCATATGTAAATGGCGAATCAACAGAAATTGTCAAGGTTGACATAGGATTTATGGCAGTACGTGTGCCAAAAGGACAAACAAGTAGTATCGTGTTTAAATATAGTACACCAGGACTTAAACTTGGTGCTATTGTTAGCATTGTGTCTTTATTGCTGTTTGTTGTATATTATCTTATACTAAAAAGGAAAAAAGAACTTGTCTTTGTTACTGGTATAAATAATATGCGTTCTATGAACGATACAAGCTTTCTAGAAATATCACATAATTCCAATATGTACGAATTAGAAAATAATGATGCACAGCTTATATTTGATGACTTTTTTATTGATAATGAAGATAGCGAGCCTGATGATGGCGAATATGATTTTAACAATTTATGATAACTAAAGGAGAGTGTTTTATTATGAGTTTTGGAGAAAAAATATTAAAATATAAGGATCAAATCCTTGCAGATCTAGCAGAACTAATTGAGATTGAATCTGTATCGTCGCAGGGAAGAGAGCTTCCTGCGAAAGCTCTAAATGTTTTTCTTGAAAAAGCTGAAAAAATGGGATTTAAGACAAAGAATATCGACGATATTGCAGGTCATGTAGAATATGGTGATGGTGATACATTATGCGGTGTTTTGGCTCATCTTGATGTTGTCCCCGTTGGCGGGAACTGGAAATACCCTCCATTTAAACTCACAGAAGATAATGGTGTTCTTTATGGTAGAGGTGTAGCAGATGATAAAGGTGCTGCTGTAGTAGCTCTGTATTGCCTTAAAGCACTTAAAGATGAGGGCATAATAGGCGATAGAAAGCTAAGATTAATTTTAGGCACATCTGAGGAAATAGGACAGGATGATATGGATGCCTACTTTGCAAGTGAAGATATGCCGGATATGAGTTTTACACCTGATTCTGAATATGGTATCTGTGCCACAGAAAAAGGTATACTTCAGCTGAAAATTTCTGAACAAACCCACATCGGTCACGTTATCACAGAGCTAAAAGCAGGCTCAGCAATAAACAGTGTGCCTGATACAGCAGTTGCTATTCTAGAATGTACTGAAAATGAAGATCATCAGATGCAAAGACTCGCCGACGCAAAGCCATATTGCTTCGATTTTAATTACACAATAGACGGTATAAAGGTGACATCAAAAGGAAAGGCAGCTCATGCCTGTGAGCCTGAAAAAGGACTAAACGCTGCCACTAACCTTGTATCACTACTTTGCTCCTCCTTTGGTAGCAGGGCTTTGGGTAACCTATGTGAGTTTATAGATAGTTACATAGGGTCAGACCTTAAAGGAAAATATCTTGGTATAGCAAACAAGGATAAGTCAGGTTCACTTACAATTAATGTTGGTAAACTTGAAATCAATTCTGAAGGCTCTTATGTAACGCTCGATATCCGTTATCCGGTTACTTCAGATCCTGTAGTTATTTTGAATAAAATTCAAACAATTGCTAATAGTGAAAACCTTAAGGTTGATGTGTTAGGTCATATGTTGCCATTGAATATTTCTGAAAATGCTCCGATAGTAAAAGTTCTCAAAAAGGCTTATCTATCCGCTACAGGTGAGGAGGCACCTATTTATTCCACAGGTGGGGGCACTTATGCAAGGTCACTTGGTGGATGTGGAGTTGCCTTTGGACCGGTGTTCCCGGAGGATGATTGTCGTCTGCACAATAGCGACGAGTGTATGGCAGTGGATAAGCTTATGTTGCACGCTCAGATATGTCTTGAGGCAATGGCAAGAATGCTAGATAGTAATTTTGGAGATGCTGTCTAAAATCATATATTGTATAAAAGGGGTTAATTCTTATAGAATCAGCAAATATAATAATTAAAGAAACAAAATACAGGCTTAAAGGAAAATTTGCAATTCTTGTGTGTTCGTGCGTAATTGTGATATCATTCTTAATTCTTTGCGCTTTACTATTTAGTTGCTCTGTTTTTTTGATGGAATCACAAGGTAATGATATATTAAAAAATGTTTTCGCACCTTTGTTTGCAGTCATTGCTATCTTTGTGTCTATAGTATCTCTACCTGTGTTTGCCGGATTTAAAAGACTTGTAGTGAGGTGTTCAGAGGGTAAAAACATCTCTGCGTTTGATTTGTTTTATTTTTATTCCAATACAAGTCTTTTTACAAACAGTGTGTTGCTGTATTTGGAATTATTGGTAAGAATATCTATTCCGTTTTCTATAGTTTTAATAATAATAAGCTTAGTTAACAATGCAACTACACTTATCACCACAGCAAGCACAGATAATCCGGATTTTGCATATAGATTTAGCATATTATCCTATGTTTTCGATTTTCTTGTGATTATAGTTGCATTTTTATATATTAGCAAGCATCTGTTTGTTACTCACATTGCAGTTAAAAGTAATTGTAAGTGTAGAAGAGAAAGTTTTAAAGCATCTGCACTTCTGGTAAAAAAATATAACAAGCAAGTAATTATGTTGTTTTTAAGAGTATCTTATTTACTTTTGGCATCCGTGCTTGTATTTCCGCTTATTTATTGTATACCGGTTATTTCCACAGCGTTTTCAACATCATGCAAATGGCAGATACAAGATTCTTATAAATACATAGATTAATCTAATAGATTATGATGCTTAGTGCAAATTGGTAATATTAAAGTATAAAGCGAATATATAAAAAATAACGGGTTATTCATTACGAATAACCCGTTTCAGACTGTCGAAAAAGTCCAGCAAAAGCTGGGCTTTTTGCTATATATGTGGTATAATGTATATGGTGATGAAAATGCTAGAAGAAAAGAGAACAGGAAACAATAGAAATGACGGAGAAATAGTAAGTTTAGATGACTTAGTACCTAAGTTTCACTTGTTAAGAAAAATAGACCGAGCAATAGATTGGAGAAAAATATATCCGATAGTAGAACACAAGTACAGCAAGATAGGAAGACCGAGTGTGGACCCTGTAGTACTTGTAAAAATGGTAATACTACAGCATATATATGGAATTCGTTCATTAAGACAGACAGTAGCAGAGATAGAAGTAAACGTAGCGTACCGATGGTTTATCGGATATGGGTTAACAGAAAAGATACCGCATTTTTCGACAATAAGCTACAACTTTCTTCATAGATTTGACAGTAAGATGTTTGAGGAAATCTTTACTCTTGTACTTAATGAAGGAATAGATAGTGGCTATGTAAAGCCGGAAGTAATCTTTGTAGACTCAACACATATTAAAGCAAATGCGAATCGAAAGAAACAAATGAAAGTGCATGTACCCAAAGCAGTAAAGACCTATGAAGAACAGCTACATAAAGAAATTAACGAAGACAGGGACGACCATGGTAAAAAGCCATTAAAGGATAAAGAAGAGGAAGAAGAAACGGTTGAGAAATCCATATCAACAACAGACCCGGAGAGCGGATTATTTCATAAGGGGGAACATCAAAAATGTTTCGCTTATGAAGCACAGACCGCATGTGATAAAAACAACTTTATTCTTGATGTAACAGTGGTACCCGGTAATATACATGACAGTGTTTCTTTTGATGAACTCTATGACAAGGTAACAGAAAGATTTCCAGAAATTAAAGTAGTAACTGTAGATGCAGGATACAAAACACCATGGATATGTAAAAAGATATTTGATGACGGAAGAATACCTTCAATGCCTTACAAGAGACCAATGACAAAGAAAGGTTTCTTTAGAAAATACGAATATGTTTATGATGAATATTTTGATTGTTACCTTTGCCCGAATGATAAGGTTTTAAGATACACAACTACAAACAGAGAAGGCTATCGAGAATACAAAAGTTATCAACATGATTGTGAAAACTGTGCAATGATATCACAATGCACAGGAAGTAAAAACAAGCAAAAGCTCTTAACAAGACATATATGGGAAGATTACATAGAGCGAGCAGAAGATATCAGACATTCTCCATTAGGAAAAGAAACATACTCAATGAGAAGCCAAACTATTGAGAGAGCATTTGCTGATGCTAAAGAAAAACACGCAATGCGTTATACTCCATACCGAGGTCTAAACCAAGTGACTAATTGGGTTAGGTTTAAGTTTGCTGCAATGAACCTTAAAAAGATGGCAATGTGGAAGTTCAAAAACGAGAATTTCCGCAATTTCTTAGACTATTTATTAACATTTCCGCTCATATTAAAAAAATCAGTTAAAAAACCGTGTTTCGCTTAATTCCGAGACACGGTTTTTCGACAGTCTGTAACGGGTTATTCATTACGAATAACCCGTTTTACTATTGCTATAATTTATTTAGTTTCTATTTCCACATCTAGGGCAGAAACCTGAATTTGCATCATATCTTGTGCCACACTTTGTACAAAATACATACATAGGATCAGGTGACATGTCTGGAGAAGTATCTTGCACATAATTTACAGGTGCTTGATATTGAGGCATAGTAGGGGATGGGGTAACATTCTGATAGTGTTGTGATGCAACAGGGGATTGAACCGGAACTGTGTTTTGCACAGGTGTAACCATAGGATTTTGGGCTGGTTTTTTCTTAAAGATTTCTTTTAAATCATCAAGCTCATTATCAGATTTAGCTTCCTCATTATATAGCTTGTTTCGAATATCAATAGTATTTCTGACAAGTAATATAAACATCATCAGAGATTCGTATACTATACGAACGACGATCGGTCCAACAAAGATAAGCAATAATCCATAGCCGCCAAGCCATGTTGGCCTCAGATAGTATGAGTATCCACCGAATAGATTTTCAAACCCAAACAGCATCAAAAAACCTGTTAAGATAACATAAGCAGTTGAGAATATGTAAAGAATTTTTAAAATTTTATCTAACATTAGTGATTTGAAGCTTATAATCTTATGCAGAAAACGTACAAATGCGTTTTTGCTTGAAGCTTTCTTTTCTGGCAAAATAAAAATAACTGCGAGCACTGTTGCAGCAAGTGCAAGCATAACCCCTAAAACTATACATAAAGTTGTTGACATAAAATAAAACCCTCCAATAAAAATAATTTATATTAATATTCTTAATGCCTATTAATACCATAATCATAAAAAGTCGTTGTTGTCAAAGCCAAATGATTGCAACATTCTTTCACGATTTCTCCAATCTTCTTTAACTTTTACCCATAGATTCAGATTAACACGGCATTGAAAAAACGCTTCCATATCCTGTCTTGCATAGGTGCCGATTTTTTTTAGCATACTACCACCTTTACCTATTATTATTCCCTTGTGAGTAGCCTTTTCGCAGAATATAGTTGCTTCCACATCCAATATATCTGAATCATCACGATTACGCATACGCTCAATTACTACTGCGATACCATGAGGAATTTCTTTACCAAGCAGACGTAAAAGTTTTTCCCTAACCATCTCACTAGCAAGAACCTTTTCTGGTTGGTCGGTAAGCTCATCTTCATCAAAAAAGTAATTACCCTCGTTTGCAAGTTTTTTCAGCTCATCCTTTAGTTCATCTATTGCACTACCGTTTTTTGCACACACAGGAACAATTGCCGAAAAGTTAAATTTTTGAGTGTAATTTAAAATCTGTTGCATTATCTCTGTTTTGTCACGAATAAGATCAATTTTATTTATAGCCAAAATAGCTGGTAATCCAAGAGATTTAAATTTGTTAATAAGATCCTCATCAGCGTGTGAAATCGGTTTTCCGGCTTCTACAACAAGTAGGCAAGCATCTACTCCGTTTACACTTTCATTCACAGACCTTACCATGTATTTTCCAAGTTCATTCACAGGCTTATGTAGACCGGGAGTATCAATAAATACAAGCTGTGTGTCATCCTCAGTTAATATTCCCATAATGCGTGTTCTTGTTGTCTGTGGTTTTGATGAAACGATTGCAACTTTCTGACCTATCATTTCATTCAGAATAGAGGATTTTCCTACATTAGGTCTGCCTACAATCGCTATAAATGCTGTTTTTTCCATAATAAATTACACCTTGTTTATTTATTGTACATCATCACTTAAAACGTAGCTAGAAGATGCCGGAAGTCCAAGCATTTCCATTACACGCTCTTCTTTTTCTCTCATTCTTACCTTCTCAAGTGGCTCCATATGATCATATCCCAAGAGATGAAGTACAGAGTGAGCTGTGAGATAACCCACCTCTCTCAAAAAACCGTGTCCATAAAGCTCAGCCTGTTCCACTACCTTTTCCATGGAAATAACTACATCACCAAGTACTTTGGAGCCTGTGGCTGGGTTAATGTCATATACTCCGTTGTCACTCATAGGGAATGAGAGTACATCTGTTTCCGAATCCTTGTTGCGGTATTGCTTGTTATACTCTCTTATTTGTTCGTTATCGACAAATGTTACGCTGATTTCCACAGGTCCTTCAAAATTCTCAAGCTGAAGAACAGCTGTGCAACAGCGCCTTACAAGCATTTTTGTGCCTGTGGGAACCTTAACTGCCTTTTGTTTGTCAGAAATAATTACCTTTACTTTTTCACTCATTTGTGTCGAACCCCCTCATATTTTTCATATGCCTTGATAATATCTTGCACTAATTTATGTCTTACTACGTCTTTCTCTGTAAAACGGATTTGTGCAATATCATCAACATTTTTTAAAATTTCAAGTACATTCTTTAATCCGGATTTAACTCCCCCCGGTAAATCTATCTGTGTAATATCACCTGTAATTACCATTTTTGAATTAAATCCCAATCGAGTTAGAAACATCTTCATTTGTTCTGAAGTGGTATTTTGTGCCTCGTCAAGTATGATAAAACTATCATCTAAAGTTCTGCCTCGCATATATGCAAGCGGCGCCACTTCTATATTTCCTCTTTCTACATATCGTTGATATGCCTCAGCTCCTAACATATCAAAAAGCGCATCATAAAGCGGACGAAGATAAGGATCTACCTTGCTTTGAAGGTCACCGGGCAAAAATCCAAGTTTTTCACCGGCTTCAACTGCCGGTCTTGTCAAAATAATTCTGTTAATCTGCTTTGCTCTGAATGCTGTAACAGCGAGAGCGACTGCAAGATATGTTTTTCCTGTGCCGGCTGGGCCAACACCGAACGTTATAGTGTTTTTTTTTATAGCATCACAATATTTTCTTTGACCAATGGTTTTTGGTTTCACGGGCTTGCCTTTTGATGTTACACATATGCAATCACCAAAAAGCTCTTTGATATTAGCGTTGCTACCCTCGTTGGCCAAGGATATGCAATATCTCACATTTTGTTCGCTAAGTGGAGAATTTCCGGTATTGATCATAGATATAAGATTTTCAATAGTGTTTGTAGCTTTAAAGACATCCTCTTCGTTTCCGGATATCTTGATATCGGCGTCTCGGTTAGATATTCTGACGGAAAATTCTTTTTCAATTGTCTTTACATTTTCATCAAAACTTCCGAACAAAGTTATCAGGTTATCAATTCTATCAACACTTATTATTTTATCCAGTTGGCTCACCTTCAAGAAAATATTTATACCATAAAGTTATTTTATAGCTTCATTATACCACAACTATAATATTTTGTCACTATTTTTATTTTATTTTTTTAAAAATATACAATTTTGTGTATTTTTTACAAATACAGATTATTTAAAGAATTTTATACTAATTCTTTTATAATAAATAATATAGTGATAGCGGATAATATTTATTTTTTCATTATTTTTTTTAGATATTGACCTGTATATGAGGATCTACATTTAATTATTTCTTCGGGAGTACCCACAGCAACAACCTTTCCGCCACCATTACCTCCCTCAGGTCCCAGATCAATTATATAGTCACCTGTTTTTATCATGTCCAAATTATGCTCAATAATAAGCACGGTGTTGCCATTATCCACTAGACGTTGCAAAACCTCTGTCAGTTTGTGTACATCAGCCATATGAAGGCCTGTTGTAGGCTCATCTAAAATATAAAAAGTGCGTCCGGTAGACCGCTTGGAGAGCTCGGTCGCAAGTTTTACTCTCTGTGCTTCACCTCCGGATAAAGTAGTCGCAGGTTGACCTAGCTTTATATAACCCAGCCCTACATCGCACAAAGTTTTGAGCTTTGTTGCAATTTTAGGTTGTGCAGAGAAAAATTCAGCAGCTTCCTCTACAGTCATTTCAAGCACATCATAGATATTCTTACCATTAAACTTTACTTCAAGGGTTTCTCTGTTGTATTTTTTTCCTTCGCATACATCACATGGAACATATATATCAGGCAAAAAGTGCATTTCGATTTTTAGTATACCGTCACCTTGGCAAGCCTCGCATCTGCCACCTTTAACGTTAAATGAAAATCTCCCGACATTATATCCACGTATTTTTGCTTCCTTAGTGTTTGCAAAAAGGTCTCGTATATCGTTAAATACTCCTGTGTAGGTTGCAGGATTTGAACGTGGTGTTCTGCCTATAGGGCTTTGATTAATATCTATTACTTTGTCTAGGTTTTCAATACCTAGGATTTCCTTATGCTTTCCGGCATGGGTTTTTGCACGGTTTAATCTAGATGCCAGTTCCTTGTATATTATTTCATTTACAAGTGACGATTTTCCTGATCCTGATACACCTGTCACATACACTAGCTTACCCAACGGTATTTCAACATCTATGTTTTTGAGGTTATTTTGTGAAGCTCCTTTGATAGTTAGATATTTTCCATTTCCTTCTCTGTGTTTTTTAGGAATAGGTATTTTTTTCTTGCCACTTAAATACATACCGGTTTGTGAATTTTCACAATTAATGATGTCATTCACATCACCACAGCACACCAGTTCACCACCATGCACACCGGCTCCGGGACCAATATCCACTATATAATCAGCCTCTCTGATAGTGTCCTCATCATGCTCTACCACGATTACAGTATTACCCAAATCTCTTAGCCTTTTTAGCGTAGATAAAAGCTTATCATTATCCCTCTGATGCAATCCAATGCTTGGTTCATCCAAAATATATAGTACTCCCATCAAAGAAGAGCCTATTTGTGTTGCAAGTCGTATTCTTTGGCTTTCGCCACCTGATAGCGTTCCGGACTCTCTTGATAATGTTAGATAATTTAGTCCGACGTTCTCTAAAAAATTTAGCCTGTTGTTTATTTCTTTTATTATAGGTTCAGCAATCATTTGTTGCATATCAGAGAATTCAAGCTTATTTACAAATTCGATTATCTCAGTCACTGATTTGTCGCATAGCTGGCTAATATTAAGTCCACCCACTGTGACAGATAAGCTTTCTTTACATAGTCTTTGACCATTGCACTCGTCACAATTTACAGATGCCATATACGATTGGATTTCTTCTTTAACCCAGTTACTTGTGGACTCTCTGAATCGTCTTTCCAAGTTGTTTATTATTCCTTCAAAAGGGGAGGAATAGGTTCCTGAGCCGTATTCACGTCTGCGTGTAAACTTTATGCGTTCGCCATTTGTACCATAAAGCACGATGTCAAGTATTTCTTTTGGTAAATCCTTAATCGGGGTGTTCAAGGAGAAATTATAGTGTTTTGACAATCCTTCAAAATACATTGCCGCAATTGTGCTTCCATCACAAGCCCATCCGCTTGCTTTTATGCCACCCTCGGCAATAGAAAGATCTTTGTTGGGTACAATAAGGCTTGGGTCAATTTTCATAAATACGCCAAGACCTGTGCATTTTTTGCAGGCACCATGAGGATTGTTAAAAGAAAACATTCTCGCTGAAAGCTCACCTATGCTCACTCCATGCTCAGGGCAGGCAAAATTTTCTGAAAATTCAATATCTTCTTCTCCCACAACATTGACAATAGATAGTCCACCACTCATTTTTGACGCAGTCTCAATAGAGTCAGTTATTCTAGACTTAGATGACTCATTTATCACAATTCTATCTACAACGATTTCTATGTTGTGCTTTTTATTTTTTTCAGGTTTTATTTCTTCATCCAGTGTGTAATTAATTCCATCTACACGCACACGCACAAATCCGGATTTTCTTGCCGATTCAAATTCTTTTTGATGTTCGCCTTTTCTTCCACGCACAACAGGGGAGAGTATCTGTATTTTTTTTCCTTCACCTAAAGCCATTACTCTGTCGGTTATCTGGTCAATAGTTTGTTTTGAAATTATTTTTCCACATACAGGACAATGAGGCACGCCGACTCTTGCGTATAACAGACGAAAATAGTCATAAATCTCTGTTATTGTGCCTACAGTTGAGCGAGGATTCTTTGATGTTGTCTTTTGATCTATGGATATAGCAGGTGAAAGCCCATCAATGCTGTCAACATCAGGCTTTTCCATCTGCCCTAAAAACATTCTGGAATACGAAGATAAGCTCTCCATATATCTTCTCTGTCCCTCGGCGAATATTGTGTCAAATGCGAGAGATGATTTTCCCGAACCCGAAAGTCCTGTGAGTACTACAAGCTTTTCACGAGGTATTTTTACATCTATATTTTTAAGGTTATTAGACCTTGCACCTTTTACTGTAATATATTTTGATGACATATTTTTTTCAATAATCTGTAGGTATTGGCTAGACCATATTCAGATTATTTTGCCTCCTTAGCATTTTGTCAAAATATTTGTTCCCACTAATATATTACCATAAATAAGCTTTTTTATCAAGAAATTGTTAATTTGATAGACATCTTTGTGTTGTTTGTAATACATAGTGAATTACGCTCATATTAATTATTGAAACTTTAACAACAAGGAGAATTGATATGAAGAAAATTTTAACTCAGTTTACATCGTTAATCCTTACAATGATTATGATACTTCCTTTTTCATCTATAAAGACATCGGCACTTGAAGATAGCAGTATCACAGCACCCAGCGCAATTCTTTATGAGCCTTCCAGTGGAAAGGTCATTTACGATAAGAATTCACACGAGGTTAGAGCTTGTGCTTCAATTACAAAGGTTATGACACTTCTACTTGTAATGGAGGCAATAGACAGCGGAAAAATATCACTTGACGATACAGTTACAGCCAGCGCTCATGCGGCATCAATGGGAGGTTCTGATATATGGCTCGAAGAGGGGGAACAGATGAGTGTAAATGATATGATAAAAGCAACAGCTGTAGCATCTGCTAATGATGCAGCGGTAGCACTTGCAGAGCATATCTGTGGCAGTGAAGAGACCTTTGTAGATGAGATGAACAAAAAGGCTAAATCACTTGAAATGAAAGAAACAGTGTTTAAAAATTGTAATGGACTTGATGAAGAAGGTCATGTTACATCAGCCTATGATGTTGCTATTATGTCTTCAGAATTAATAAAACACAAAAAAATATTTGAATACACTAATATTTGGATGGATAACCTCAGGAATGGAAAAACACAGATAGTAAACACTAATAAGCTACTTAAAACATACAACGGAATTACAGGACTAAAGACAGGAACAACATCTCAGGCTGGAAGTTGTATCACAGCAACAGCCGAGAGAAATGGATTATCGCTTGTGGCTGTAGTTCTTGGAAGTGCCACGGGAGCAGAAAGATTCACAGATGCCGCTGCTCTGCTTGATCACGGCTTTGCAAATTATGAGTGCTATAAACCAGAGAAGCCTAAGGATTTACTGAGCGAATTATCCATTAAAAACGGTATGCAATCCACAGTAAAAATAAAGTGTGACATAGACAAAACTTTTATCTGTGATAAAGGAATGTTAGACAAAATTTCCTACAAGATATCTTATAATAAAGACATAAAAGCACCAATTAAAATAGGAGATATGCTTGGAACAATTAAATACACAAACGGAGATGAGGTGCTAGGAGAATTTCCGATACTTGCATCAGAGGGTATAGAGAAAATGACTTTTTCCTCTGTATTTTCGCTTCTTATAAAAGCATTTTTGATTTATTGACCTCAAATGAAGTGATTGGTAATTAGCAAAGAAATATATATTAGCTATCATTTTCGATTAATGAATTAATTTTAGGACAATATTAAATGATATGTTTTTTCATAAGGTATTTAATATGTATAAATGATAAAAAATATTTAACAATAATATAAAAGTCGAAAGGATAGTTAAAGATTATGAGTGTATCAAAAGAAAAATATTCCGAAATGACGAAAAAAGCATCGCCTAATAGTCCGATTTTTAAGAACTGTATAAAAGCGTTTTTAATAGGCGGACTCATCTGTGCATTTGGTCAAGCGCTTACAATGACCTATATGACATATTTAAACATGGAGCAAAAGGATGCACGCACCTTAACATCTGTTACTCTTGTATTCCTAGGTGGACTTCTCACTGCATTTGGTGTCTATGATAACATTGCGAAGCATGGTGGGGCAGGCACACTTGTGCCTATCACAGGTTTTGCAAATGCAATGGTGTCTCCAGCTATCGAATTTAAAACAGAGGGTTATGTACTAGGCACAGGTGCAAAGCTCTTTACAATCGCAGGTCCGGTTATTGTATTTGGCATTAGTGCAAGTGTAATTTATGGTTTAATTTACTTTATATTTAAATAAATTTTAGTATAATATCTAAAAAAATAAGCTGCTACAGTTTTAAAAAATCTTCTGTAGCAGCTTATTTTTATATTAGGTTGACATTACTTTTCTTTTTTCCATCCTTAAAATTTCGTTAATAGCCTCCTTACCACACCTTGCGGCGATAGGGAGACCACCCGGCGCTTGAAGCCATTGTGAGGCAAGCAGAACATTTTTAAGTCCTTTTATATTGCTACTTAGTCTATGAATCATCACCTTTGAGGAAAATGCAAAGCTCATATATGAGCCAATTTCAGAGCCGACATATCTGTGATATGTTGCAGGAGTCCACGAATCTATGCATTTTATTTTACCCTCTAACATAGGATATTCGGATTCAATTATTTTTAATATTGTATCTGACATTTTACGTTTACGTTCATTATACATTTTTCTGTTATTAGTAAGGCTAATATATTTTCGTGCTTCTTTTTCAGCACAGAAGATTATAGATTGTATAATGTTTTTTCCGTCAGGTGAAAAACTCTTTTCATGTGAGAATTCCCTGAGAATAAGGTATTTGCTGTTTAATATATCACTATATTTCTTGGGTATCTCAAAAATCATATCACCTTTAAATGGTAAATTAGCTGTTTCACAAGAAAAAGCACAGTGATAGCTTGAAAAACGGTACATTTTGGGGTTCCTATATAGCTTTTTTAAACTGACAGGCATAAATTTATTATCAAGCAATTTACCAAATATAACAGATGGGTCAGAGGTAGCAATAATATAATCATGTTTTATTATAGAGCCTTCTTCAAGTGTTATTGACTGAGCAACCTCATCTTGAATATTGATTTTAGTGACACCATTATTTAATATCAGTTTTCCTCCTAGTGAAATAAAACGCTCTGTCATTCTATCTGCCATAGCGCATGATGAACCCTTCGGAATACCGCCATTTTCTCCGCAAAAAGTAGAAAACACCATTACAAGTGCCAGTGCGCTAAATCGTCTGGACATAAAAGATTCAATAAAACCTTTTAGAAGAGGGTGATGGAATCGATCGGCAAGCTCACCTGTTGTCATTCCATGATACTTTATCAGGCTTGGGAAATTCTTTATTTTGTTTAGCATACCATTTTTTTCATTGCTAGAAAAATTAGCTATTCCACTTATCTTTTGCATTGATTTTATCGCATGAATAAATGATAGTATTTCTTTTTTGTCTTTTGGAGAGATTTGAAGCATATCCTTTTTTAACTTATTAATATCCTTGCTTAAAGATATTCTTTGATTGTTTTTTTCAAATGAATAAAGGGTTTCAGCCTGATATATTTCAACATCTCCCAATGCCCCAAGCTCATGCCAGATTTTATATAAATTGGTGCGAGGATTAGTACCGGTTAACCAGTGTATGCAGTTGTCAATATGGTAGCCCTGCCTATTCCATCCGGTTAGATTACCTCCGGCTCTACTATGCTTTTCATATATAGTTGCTTTATGACCGTTCATTAATGCATATATTCCGGCCGAAAGTCCCGAAACACCACCACCAATAATTCCTATACTTGCCATTGGTTAGTACCTCCTAATAAATGAGAAATTTTACATATTAATTATGTCCAAGTTTTCATATCATAAAACTTACTTTACGAAAAAATAAGTTCTTTACTTTACTTAAAGAACCTTAATTATAGCTTGTTTATGACTATGAATAAATTCATGTAAAATCACTCATACTATAAAAAATTGTATGGAGGATATTATGAATTCGCTTTGGCAGGAGACTGACTTACCCAAATTTCCTAAATTAACAGAAGATAAAAAAACAGATGTACTTATAATAGGCGGAGGTATGGCAGGTATATTGATTGCATATGATCTCCATCAAAAAGGTGTAGATTATATTTTAGTTGAGAAAAACAGTATATGTTCTGAAAATACTCAAAATACAACTGCAAAAATAACATATCAGCATGGATTGATATACAGTAAAATAATGAAAATGTATGGAATGGATTATGCAAGTAAGTATTTGAAAATTAACTCTAATGCATTAAAAAGATTTGCTAAGTTATGCAAAGACATAGACTGTGATTTTGAGGAAAAGACAAATTATATATATGCTCGAAATGATCGATCGAAGCTGGAAATAGAGCTTGAAGTCTTACAAAAATTAGGATCTAAGTCAAAGTTATGTGAAAATGTTAATTTACCTATAAGCACAAAAGGCGCATTAATGACACCAAATCAGGCTCAATTTAACCCAATGAAATTTATAGCACATATTTCACAATCGCTTAATATTTATGAAAATACACACGTTTTAGAGATGATAGGGAATACAGCTGTTACTGATTGTTGCAAAATATATGCGGATAAGGTGATTTGCGCCACACATTTTCCTTTTATTAATAAGCATGGAAGTTATTTTTTAAAGTTATATCAACATCGTTCGTATGTTCTTGCACTTGAAAATTGCCAGGATGTTGATGGTATGTATGTAGATGAAGAAGACACCGGCTATTCTTTCAGAAATTATAAAAAATTTTTATTACTTGGTGGCGGTGGCGGTAGAACAGGCAAAAAAAATAAAAGCTGGGATAATTTACGTGAGTTAGCAAAGAAAAATTACCCCGATTATAAAGAAAAATATTTTTGGGCTGCACAGGACTGTATGAGCCTTGATGGAATTCCATATATTGGTCGATATTCAAAAAACACCCCTAATTTATATGTCGCAACAGGTTTTAATAAATGGGGAATGACTGGTTCTATGGTATCAGCTATGATAATTAGCGATATTATTTTAGAAAAGAAAAATGAATTTGAGGAGGTTTTTAATCCCTCAAGATCCATTTTAAAGACACAACTTATCATCAACGGCTTTGAAGCTGTTACTAACTTGTTAACACCATTTAAGAAAACTTGCCCTCATATGGGTTGTGCCCTAAAATGGAATAAAGCAGAGAAATCATGGGATTGTCCATGCCATGGGTCTAGGTTTACCGCTAAAGGTGAGCTACTCAATAATCCAGCAAATGAAAACATCAAACCGTAGCGGGACTTTTTCAATAGAAAACGGACTATTCGTGGTGAATAGTCCGTATATCCATAGCTATATCGTGTTTTTTAAGTTGTAAAATTGGTAAAATTTTTGGTAAACTATCCGCTTTCGACTTTGTATTACCGAGAAAACCTTGTGTACCAATGCTTTTATCAATCAAGGGGTTTCATCGTTGGGACGATTTAGGACATCGTTTCAATTCTTACTATAACCCAACATAGTTCAAAATAAGTCGCAAATCAGATTTTTTCAAAATCCTA
>JAEDHT010000005.1 GCA_016296885.1 Clostridiaceae bacterium
CTGCAAAATTGGAACTTGCTTTACCAAATCCATTACGAAATTTGGAGTAGAAACCCAAAAAAATAAGATATTGACAAAATTTATAATTCATTATATAATATAATAAATTATTTTGTATTGGAATGGATTATGAATATGAAGAAATATATTAAGCCTTTGTTAAATATAGAAAAATTAGATTGTTGCGATGCAATGGCATCTTCTGCAGACCCGATATTTCCGGTTTTTGATATGAGTGATAATTCTATAAGTGTATCCGACTTTGGAACCAGCACTCCGGCGAGAAAATATAGTATTTTTAGATAAAAATTAAATGTTGCCATGATGATACATGACAACATTTAATTGAAAATTATATTTCTATATTATCTGCAATAGCTACTATCTTAGCTAAACGATGGTTTACACCGCTACGACTTATAGGACATGAGAGATTTTCTCCAAGCTCCCTTAGCGACATTTCCGGATTTTCATATCTAAGATTAGCTATTTCTTTTAGTTCATCTGTGAGAGAATTAAAGAGGTTGTTATCCTTTATCTTTTGAATTGCAGAAATATGTGTCGCTGCCGCTTTTGCAGTTTTATTAATATTTGCAATTTCTGAATTTGTTCGTCTGTTAATTTTATTAATGATATCCTTTTGAATCACTGTTTGTAGGAATTCCATATTAGAGTTGCTGGCACCCATTATTGCCAACATTTCAGCGATGGCATCCTTATCTTTAAAATAAACTATATAGCTACCCCTGCGTACAATGGTACGTGGGGTTATTTTTATATCTGAAAATTCTTCACTCAAATGATGGATTACATTACATAAGTCAAGCATAAGATTCTTGTACGGAGTGACAAACTCAAGATGATATTCTTTCTCAGGATCAGATATAGATCCCGTGCATAAAAATACACCTCTTAAAAAAGCGCAAATACTTTCAGCATCGTCAAGTACAGCTTTATTAATTCTTAGGGCAAGCTCTTCACCGGTGTGCATAACGTAGTCAAAGATTTTATCTATATCATCTTTATATGGAATGGTAACGGTATATAAGTTGGCACCTGATTTTTTGTTGGTTTGAGTGCTTTGCATCTCAGTGATAACACCAGTTTGTAAAGATAAATTTGAACAAAAACGCCTTGCGGAATCAATACTTTCAGTCGAAAAAATTATAGAATTTTTTTTGAAGCTTTTTGCAAAAAGCAAGTATCCATAAAGCTCTGCTCTCAAAATATTATCATTTATGTTCTTTATTTTACACAGCTCATATTTAGTCTGACTTGAAAAGGACATTTTTCTCACCTTTATTCTTTTTCAATATCTCTATGGTAAATATTAGTTTTTAAATTATTATTTTTTAAATATTGATTTATTCGATTTGCTATAGTTACACTCCTGTGCTTACCACCTGTACACCCTATTGAAATAGTTAACTGGCTCTTACCCTCACTTATATAGAGCGGAAGTGAAAAATCAATAAATTTAATAATTTTTTCTAAAAGTCCCTTTGATTCATCAAAGCTCATCACATAGCTATACACCGGTTCATCATTACCCGTTTTATGCTTTAGCTCATCTATATAAAAAGGATTTGGCAAGCACCTCACATCAAAAACTAAATCGGACTCTGATGGGATACCATATTTATATCCAAAAGAAAGGCAAGTAACACTCAGCTCTGATGAGTTGTCACAACTTGAAAACTCTGTTGTTATACGATGCTTAAGCTGAACAGAAGATAACTTTCCTGTGTCTATTACATAATCTGCAACACTTCGTATTTTTTCCAGCAATTCAATCTCCATTTCTATGGCATTGTATATAGAACCGGAATTCTTATCAGCCAGGGGATGTTTGCGCCTTGTTTGATTGTATCTTGAGTTGATCACTTCTTTATCTGCATATAAATATAAAAGCTTATATGGCTTATTTTCCTGTTTTAATGTAATTAACTCAGAGAAAAGTTTGTCTATACTGTTTCCTCGTGTGTCTATCACAACAGCAACGTTTTTCATAGAAAGATCATCAGATCGACTAAAAAGATCATAAAACGTGCATAGTAGCTGTGCAGGCAAATTATCTACACAGTAATATCCAATATCCTCCAGTGAATGCATTGCAATGGTCTTTCCGGCACCGGAGAGACCTGATATAACTATAAAATTCATATATTAACCAGATATATACAATATCTATTCCCTTTCCAAATTTATCTTTATGTTAATTATCGCCTATAGGTCTTATTTCACATTCTAGCTCCACATTAAAATTTTGGTAAACCGTTGATTTAATCATATCAATCAATGTAAGCACATCATTACAGGTTGCATTTCCTTTGTTAATTATAAATCCTGCGTGCTTTTCGCTTACCTGAGCACCACCAACACTAGTGCCCTTGAGTCCGCTTTGCTCAATTAAGGCACCCGCAAAATAGCCCTCCGGACGTTTAAACACACTGCCAGCGCTTGGATATTCAAGCGGTTGTTTATCACGGCGTCTCTGCATATAATCTAACATCTTTGCAGTTATGTAGTCTTTATCGGCTTTTTCTAATTCAATATTAATTGAAAGAATAACGCATTTTTGATCCATAAATGTACTATGTCTATAAGAAAAATTGCACTTATCACAGTGTATTGTTTTGATCTCTTCAGATTCGCAGTCAAGGTAGGTTACAGAGCTTATGATCTTACTCATCTCTCCACCATAGGCCCCAGCGTTCATATATGTAGCTCCGCCGACACTTCCCGGTATGCCATACAGCTCTTCACAACCTGAAAGAGAGTTATCTCTTGCAAATATACATAGAGAAGTGAGCATTGCACCGGCAGAACATTTTATTTTATTTTGATCCAAAAGTGTTATTTCTTTAAAATCTTCGCAAAGACTTATTATTACACCACTAAAACCCTTGTCAGAAAAAAGTGTATTAGAGCCATTTCCTAAAATCATATACGGAATATTCTCTGATTTTAAAAAGTGTATCAAAGATATTAGCTGATCTGTATTTGCAACTTTGGCAAAAACTTCACAATCTCCGCCAATTCGGAATGTTGTATGCTTGCTAAGATCTTCGTTCGCATATAACTCCAAATCAAACGGAACAGTTTTTTTTATTTTTTCTAACAAGGAAGTTATCATCATTAACACCTCAAACAATTATTCAAGTGGTATATTATGCTCAGATAGATATTTTTTCATTCTGTCTACATTTGCATTTATTATGAGTTCCTCCGGAAAATCTATCTCTTCCAGCATCTGCAGTGCTCTGGGAGCTTTGCCAATAAGCATCTGAAAATGTGCATCGGAGTCTACTACAACCCCCACGCCCAGTCGTTTACAGATTTTTGCTATTTCAACACAGTTTTTAATTGACGATGCTCTTACATTGAATGTAGCCTCATTTATCTCTACAAGCTTACCATTGTGGGCAAACTCCGGGATAACTTTTTCGTAGTCGTATTTATATCTTTCAAGTCCACTATGTCCTATCACGTTTACTCTCGGATCTTTAGCAACCTGCAGATATGCATTTGTAACCTCATCTATGGTGCCTTTAGTTTTTAGAGCTTCGTAATGAAAAGATGCTACCACCCATTCTAAACTTTGCATTGTGAAATCATCTATATCAAGAGTACCATTATAATCAATAATATTCGCTTCTATTCCCTTTAATACACGCACACCCATCCAACTAGATGGAATTATGCCCATATTCTCGAAAAACCATCTTCCCGGTGGATCAGGCATTGTCCTGCCGTGATCAGTGAGAGCTAAGGCGTATAAGCCCATATCAGCAGCCGCTGTGACCATCTCCTGTATAGAAGAATATGCGTGAGTGGATGCCAGTGAATGTGTGTGTAGATCTGCTATTAATTTTATTGACATTGCTATACCTCCAAAAAATTAAAAATCCAGATCAAACTCTTTTTTAACTATAGCTGAATCTTCAGGAATATCCATACCAAGAGCAGAAAGAAGATCAAAAGCGGCATTATAGCCCATTTTCTTTTGTCTGTTGTTCATGGCAGCTGTCTCAATGATAACAGCAAGGTTTCGTCCCGGTTTTACAGGAACAGTGATCACAGGCACCTCCACATCAAGTATGTTTACATATTGACTTTCGAGCCCTATCCTATCATATGGCTTACTGCTATTCCAGTTTTCGAGATTGATAACAATATCAATATTACCGGAGAGCTTTACGGAACCCATACCAAAAAGTCTTCTTGCATTAATTATACCTACACCTCTGACTTCAATAAAATGCCTTATATTTTCCGGCGATGAGCCTACGAGGAGCTTTCGAGACAGCTTTCTAATCTCTACTGCATCATCTGCAATCAGTCTGTGACCACGCTTAACAAGCTCAATAGCTGTTTCTGACTTACCAATACCACTGTCACCGGTGAGTAGAATACCTTCACCATAAACCTCAACAAAAACACCATGTCTTGTGATTCTTGGTGCAAGCTCACTATTGAGAGTGCCAACCAATGCACCAACAAGACTTGAGGTGCTTTCAGGCGAATGAAGCAATGTCACATGATGTATCTTTGCTGTCTCTATAACCTCCTCATAGGTGCGTATACCTCTGGCTATGATAACCGCAGGTGGATTCATTGCGAATATTTTATCCATAGCTTCAAAGCGTTCTTCTTTGTTCATTTTTGCAAGATAGGCATGTTCTGTGTTTCCCATAACCATAATACGCTTTTTATCAAAATAATCAAGAAACCCTGTGAGTTCAAGCCCCGGTCTGTTAATCTCTCTCGATGTTATCAGAATCTCGTCTGATGGTGTGTATTCATATAAAACATCAAGAGAAAGTTCACTTATAATTTTTGATAATGAAATAGAAAACTCCTGCATAATCACACTCTCCCATTTATATTCTTGTAGATTATACCATAAACAAACTAAAAAAGGAAGTGTAAATTAAGCAATCATTCTTGATTAATTGAAATATTATAATCTGCCTTTAGCACTTCGGCTTTTACATCATCTAAACTATTAAACAGGCCGTTATAGTATAGATACATATATCTTTCTACATCTATACAATCACAGTTTGCTTTCTTGCACTTTTGTATCATATTCTCACAACAGGCGAGCATATATCTGATATCGTCATTATCTGCATTAGATTTGACATTGATTGTTATATTGACTCCTATTTTTTTGGGGCTTGTGTAGTCTACATCAAAGCTCATTTTTGTATCACTTTTTACTATTCTTACAGAATTGTCATTTATAGACAATTCTGACTTTTCTATGCCTGATGTAAGCAAATTATACCCTAATATATCATCATTATTTGCTGGTGTTTTTTCTCCATTTGAGCCAAACATCATTCCCCCAATAAGCCTAATATCATCGTTCTCGCTTTTCAGCATAGGCAAAATGATATCGCTTCTTTCATCATTCAGCATAGATGATATACCCATCACATCCATAGAAAATCCATCAGATTTTTTTGATGTATCAGCTATTCTCAAAAGTTCCTCAGGATTGATTGGTTCTTTATCAGCTATCAGTTTTCCTGCATTTTCATCACAATAAAAGATATTTACACTACTTCGACTGTCAAACTGCCCCGAAAATGTTTTTATCGCCTGCGTAAGGTCACTAAGCTCGCATGATTCGCCTAATAACAGGAATAAGTTTTGTCCTAGATATGGATCTTTTCCTGTTTGTAGAGTTGAGGTTTCTATTGCAGAGGAAATACTTTCACCTTTCAGCTTGATAGCCTCGATAGAGGCACTCTGCTCTGTATCCTCTGTTTTTAGAGAAAGCATAGTAAGACTAAATTCTTCTTCCTCCTTATCAATAGCAACACCTTTTATTATCAAGCGTTCATCAAGCTCGTTTACATAGGCACAGCCTGAGAGCATTGGAAAAATAAATGCACACGCCAGCACTAGTGATACAATTCGAGCTTTGCTTTTTCTCTTAATTGTTGCTGTAAACGGTAAAATAACAGAACCAACAAGCACCAAAACGCACCAGAAATATTTATTTAGCACAATATCCCTGATCTGGTCAGATAATAAACACACAGTAGCCCCAATAACGGAAAATGAAGCTATAACAAAATAAGTGAGTAAGCTTTTTTTGAGCTTAAATAGCTTTGAAAAACAGTTTCCCGAAAAGAAGAACAAAACGGACATTGTGGTGATACTACATAGCATTAATATAGCAACTATGATTGCATCAAGTCGTCTTAATATTCCAACCTGTGCTGTGACAGCGGCGTTATAGATAGGAAAAGCATCTATATCAGCAAGATTACCTAATATTGCACAAGTTAGCACGAGAATAACACCTTCTACTATAAACGATATTGTATTCCAGATAGCAAAGTCTTTGTATGATACCTTACTGCAATGGCGAAGTGAATATGGAAGGAGTAATAGTGTCAGCATATTAGCTATACCCGAAATAAGATTAGAATAAATTGATTTAAGTTCAAAAACATTAGGAGATAAATTGAGTACCTCTGCCTCATCCCACATACCAAAAACAAGTAGCACAAGCACCAACACAACCGGGATACATATTAAAAGCGAGCTTCTGGCTATTCCCTCCAGACCACGCACTGCACAAAGACACGCACACAGTGATGCTAATATCATCACATACCCATATGTCGGTCCATTAGAAGCACAACTTTTATAAAAAAGAGAAAAAATAGTTATCATTCTGATGCAACATAATAGGAAAACAATAAGATATATTAGGCTCGCTGTCTTACCGAGCATACCTTTTTCGGCATTAAGAAAAGCCGGGATAGCAAAAACAAAAAATCCCGCAAATAGTATCACACTATGCAATAATCCATCCCTGATGCTTGCATCATAGCCATTGAGAGAGCCTGTGAGTATCAGATTGCCTATTCTTATCAAGAAAAGAGAGCCATAAAGTTGCAAGGGACTTACTATATATTTTTCTTTCATTTAAAAACCACACATCGTAAAAACAATGCTTCTCCTTTCTCGAAAACTCAGCTAACTAAGTCTCTTTCAAAGCCTTTAGTATCGCTAACTATATATTTTTTTCGTGATAGTCGTTTCCAGCTTACCTTCAAGATAGAGTCACGCATCCCCCTTACTGAAAACGGAGACAAAGGTGCTGTAAACGGTACTCCAAAACTGTTTTTTGCACACAAATCTACCATTATTAGTGAAAAGACAGCCATTATTCCCCATATTCCAAAAAGGCCACCAATTACTATGAAAACTATACGCATAAGCGCAATAGGTGCATATAAATCAGGTACTACATATGACGAAATAGCTGTGAGTGCAACTATCATTAAGGTTGGTGCGCCTATCAAGCCGGCATTTACCGCTGTTTCTCCTATCACCAACGCTCCGACTATAGACACAGCATGACCTAACGTGCGTGGCAAACGCAATCCTGCTTCACGCATAATTTCGTAAATAAAATGAATTATCAAGACCTCCCACACTATTGGAAAAGGTGTGCTTGCCACAGATAGTGCAATCTTCGTGAGCATCTCCTCCGGGAAAATTTCGGGATTGTAGATTACTGCAGCAACATACACACCCGGTGTGAATATTGCAATTATAAATGCAAGGTATTTTAGCCATCTGGAAAATGTTGCAAAGTAAGGTCTGTTTGAGTAGTCATCCATTGTTTGAAAATTTTCAACAAAAAGATGTGGCACTATAAGCACACTGGGAGTGCCATCTATAACTATTGCTATTCTGCCTTCTGATATCTTTCCGCATACAGTATCTGGACGTTCACTCAGGCCAACTGAGGAAAATATAGATTTATCGTTTTTATCCTCAAGATAATCAACCAGATAGCCTGCTGCCAAAGCATTTGAGAGATTTGAGTGTTCCAATCTCTTTTTAAGTTCTTTCAGAATATCCTGAGAAACAATATCTGTAAGATAACATAAACAAATAGAAGTTTTACTTACGTCACCAATAGTCATTTGTTCAAACTTTAGCCTTGGATTTTTTATTCTGCGCCTTATCAATGTCATATTAATTTTGATAGGTTCTACAAAACCTTCTCGGCTACCTCGCTGAGTTATTTCTGTCTCAGGCTCACTTATGCTTCTAAATGGAAATCCTTGAACACCAACTGCAAGCATTCGATCGCAATCATCAACCGCTATGATTGCAAATCCCGACATTGATAAATTATAGACTTCCTCAAATGAGGTGATTTCCATAGCCTCTGAGGCTGAGATTATATATAGTTTGATACAATCAAAAAGCTCATCACCATAAAGATCTTTAGTATCATAGGTTAAGATTGGGTTAAGCACACTTCTAGCAAAAATATCTTTACTTATTTGACCTTCCATTGTAATAGCAGCACATTTTTGACCGTCTTTTAGCACAAATCGTTTTACTGTGTAGTCTACACTGCCTTGAAAGTCATTGTACATATAATCTAAGTTTCTCTCCAACTCTCTGAAGAGCCTTGTTTTTTGAGATGATTCCACTTTGATTCTCCTCACTGCATTTAATTTGAATTTTCTTGTCTAAAATAATATTTGCAATTATGGGAATTATATACGGTGAAAGGCGTGATTAAATGGTTAACTTGATTTTTCGTACAATTTTTTTATATATTACTATAATAGTAGCTATAAGACTTATGGGTAAGCGACAAATTGGCGATCTGCAGACCTCCGAATTAGTGGTTACTCTGCTGGTTTCAGATATAGCATCTATGCCAATGGAAAATATTGGAAAACCTCTTTTAAGCGGAATTTTGCCTATATTTATACTTGTTGCCTGTGAAATATTTTTATCTTTATTAATGCTAAAGCACTCTAAGCTCAGGAGGGCTGTTTGTGGTAAACCAATTGTTATTATCAATAAAGGAAAAATATGTCAATCAGAGATGAAAATGCTGAGAATGAGCGTTGAAGACCTGTTTGAACAGTTAAGACAGAATGAAGTATTTTCGCTTAATGATGTGCTATACGCCATAGTAGAAACTAACGGAAAAATGAGTATATTAAAAAAGGAAGATAATAGCGACAGTACCGGTTCGGATAATAGCAACGAACAAGAAAACAATCAAAACAGCTCCGATCAGACAAGTAATCTGGATGTGGTGGTTGTAAGCAATGGAAAGATATCAGATTCTTCATGTAGGTTGTTTGAGATATCACATGATGATGTAAAAAAGGCTGCAAAGAAAAAGCACATTAATATGAATGATATCTTTGTGATGACTGCAAATGAAAACGGCGATTATAAAATAGTGAAAAAGGAGAAGAAAAAATAATGAGCAGAATATACACTTCAATTACAATTGTAATACTTATTGCAGTTATATGCACATTACAGGTCTTTATGGTAAAAAATGCTATGGATGACATATACAGCGTGAAAAATCACACAGGTTCTGCTGAAGAAATATCACAAGCCTGTGACGAATTGAGTGTCAAGTGGGAAAAGAAAAAACCGTGGCTAAATATATTTGTCGATCATAGCAATATAGATGAAATAAGTCAGCAAGTAGCTGTAATTACAACTCTTTCAAAATATGAAATCGACCAAATGTGGTACACAGAATATGACAGACTGATGGTAATGGCGGAATCCATGGATGAATCAGAAATAATCAATATAGAAAACTTTTTCTAATTATGAATAAAAAATGATTACAGTTCATAGTAATTAACATAACAAAGAAAGGAATGATATTTACTATGGACTATGAATTAATTAAAGAAAAAATTACAGTGGGAACTATTGCCTATTCCGGCTGCAAAGAACAGCCGATTGACATCGATCTTACACTACCTGACTTTTGCACAGACATTAAAAAAGTATTAAAATGCAAGATCACACCATTTATAAACACTAAATCCATTAATGGAGATACTTTGGAAATAGATGGCACTGCAGGACTCCTTATAATTTATTTAGACAATGACAGCGGTAGTATACGTACCTATGAGCATATGATTCCTTTTAACACCGTAATGGCAATCAAAAATACTATCACAGATTATGCTGTGTTAGTAACAAGCAAGATGGAATATGTTAATTGCAGGGTTCTTACACCAAGGCGAGTAGATATTCACGGTGCATTTAGCGTGTGTGCAAAAATAATATCCAAATCAGATAAAGAAATCACAACTGATATAGATGGTGATGACACTCAGAAAAATTATATTGAAACAAGCGTAGCTAAAATTGCAGGATTTGGTGAACAAATGATTACCCTGAACGACTCTCAGCCACTTCCTAATGGGAAATCTGCACCTGAAAATATTTTAAAAAAAGACGCTGTAATAAATATTGATGACATCAAAATTATACCTGATAAGATGATGATAAAGGGTGCGGTTCAAGTGAAACTGCTATATATCAGCAATCTAGAATCAGGCGAAACAGGTACTTTGGAATATAAGATAGAATTCAATAAAATAATTGACATAAGCGGTGTTGATGAAAATTCAAAATATAGTGTCACACCTATGCTGGGTTCACTCTCTGTAACATATAATAGTGATGAATCACTTATTAATACCGATATAAAAATGTGTATAACAGCTGTGGCATACAATGATGTACAAATGAAGTACCTAAATGATACATATTCTATGAAATATGATATGATAACAACAAGCTCTCAGACGTTTTTGCCATCAATACAATCTGAAATATGCAAAACACTCAGTGAAAAATCCAGTATTTCATTATCTGATCGCAATATATCTTCAATAATCGATATTTGGGCAGAATCGAGTATACCGATACATATTGATACGAGCAATTCATCATATACTATTTCGGGTAGAGCTCCTGTTTATATTCTAGGTATGAGTGATGACGGTGAGATATTTTTTATTGAAAAAAATGTAGATGTCTCATTCCCTATTGAGGACGATACTCACGCTGAAATGATGTCGGCAGAGGTATATGCTTGCATATTATCTACAAGCGGTAAAATCATTAATGGTAACAGTATTGAGATAAATATGGATATAAAACTGCAAGGCATTGTATTGGGTGATAAGCAAATAAATTATATTACCTCAGCCAGCTCAGATGAGGATTCTGTTGTAGATAACACCGACAGAGGTATGATTTTGTATTACACAGAAAAAGGTGAAAAACTATGGGATATAACAAAAAAATACAAAATATCTGTTGATATGGTTAAGGAAGAAAATAATATCGGAGATTCCGATGATTTAGAAAAAATGGTGCTAATCTTACCACTTTAATACAAACGATAATAAAAAATATATAGTAACTTCTTTAAATATTGAACTGCCCCGGATTGTGCAAGAAGCGCAATTCGGGGCAGTTTCTTTTATTATAGAGCCTTAATTTTTGATACTTTAGATTTTAATAGTACATTTATCTTAGCCAACATAAAGTTTTTACAATAAACCGTGTGTAAAGAAAAACTATTATTTGTTATTCATATTGTTAAGTGCGTATTCACAACATTGAATAACAAGATTATTAAGAGAAACCTTTTCATTTTGTGCTATTGTTTCAAGTTCCTTTAACAAATTAGTAGGAAATCTTAATGTTTTATTGATGTATTCTTCTTTTTTTACTTCAAACATATTCTCACCTCAATTATTATTTTAATTAGTTTTTATAATTCTATATATACCCGATTATTGCACATTGTATTTTAGTGTAAATTACACTTGGCAATTCAGTGCAAATATACTATAATGATCTCACAATAAATGGAAGGAGGTGAGATTATGAAGAAGATAATTGCAACTGCATTAGTCATTTTGACACTTGCTTCCAGTACAGCCATTAGTGCATCAGCACAAACTGGTTTTTTCTTGGCGCAAAATAGTTACACCTACAATAAAAATACTTATTGTACCTGTACACTGTCTAAACCAGGTAAAAAAGATGCCTCTGTCAAGGTTAATTTAACCTGTACAGGACCTCTTACTATCAGAATGACTGATAACAAAGGTAGATATATCTGGGGTGAAGATAATACCATCAAACGCAATATGATGAATCATGGAGTTAGAACCTATAAGTTAGGTAAAAACCATTCTGTTTACAGATTGTATTTTAAATCGAAAGGTACTGGCTTTTGTAGTGTTTCAAACCCTAAAAATTGCTCTATAAAGTAATAGGGTAACATCAAACTAGGGTGTCCGTTTGCAGTTACGGACACCCTTTTACATTAAGGTGGTTGCATGTGTAAAAAATTTATAACATTATTATACATAGGTATTGTACTTTTATTAGTTGTTTCATGTTCTGCTGAACAAGATATAGAAGTATATGATTATAAAAGCATTGAGGTTACTAGAGAGTATATTGAAGTAACAGATGAGGATGTAAAGACTATCATCCTGTTAGACTATTCCTCATCGGAATATTACCAACCTATACTTGATAGGAATATCATCAATCCTGGTGACACCGTGTTGATAGATATATTGTGTGATAACAAAGAATATCAGCTTGAGGACTATTATTATATTGTTGGAGATAGCGATAATTTAGAGGAATTGGACAAGCTTTTAATTGGAAAGACCGTTGGAGAGAGTTTTTTCCATGTCATATATAACGGTGACGTGAAAACAGATACTAAAGTACTTGTAAAAGGGATCTGTGAGCTTCCAGATGTAAATGACGAGGAGGCTTTGAAAGATTTTTATTCATTAGAAAACAAGGAGACTGTGTATAAATTTATAAAAAAACGTGCCCAAGAAGATATAATTTATGATTATGCCTGGAACAAAACTCTTGTCAATTCCTCAGTGAATAAGTTTCCTGACAACATATTAGAGAAAATGAATGAATTTGAATTAAGCTTAGGGCCGCAGATGGCTTCATCTTTATCTGACGAAGAAAAACAAAGTATTTATAATTATTATTTCGAAGAGGCAATAGCAGAAACGATTTTAAAAAATGAAAATATTAAAATAAGCCAAACAGACTTGGATATTAAAAAGACAGAACTTAGTGAAAAGAATAAAGTTTCAATAGACGAAATATCTGACTATTTTTCAGATGAAGATATATATAACGCCGTACTAATGGAAAAGGTTAAAACGATACTGATTACGTATACAAAAGTATCTGAAAGCGAGTAATCTCTTTTAGAATATTTCGTTACCTCGACATATAATATCACTACTTGTTTTGTATACCTTGCAGTTGCAAAACTAAATTTCCTTAACTATAGGTAATCACCAAGTCAAAACATCCCATAAAAAAGATCGCTATCAATATCTGCAATGTCATCAATGGGGATCTTTCTACCATCTGTTAGGATCATAATGCGCTCATATTCAGAAAAGCACCTCAGATTTCCGGTTATGGTCACATATTTTCCGCCGGACTTCCTTTTGTCAGGTATGAAATATGTGACGGAAATTTGAGGCTGTATATCAGCTATTTCAACAAGGCATGCTTTTTTCATATCAAGAGTGGCTTTCATATCGTCATCCAGTTCCAGCTTCTTAGATGTTAGACGTGCGGTTTCTTTAATTGCATCGCTATGCCCGGTAAGAGCCGCAAAAGGAGAAAATTGTGCTGCACGTTCTATTATGGACATCTGCGGTCTTGTTGGTGATACATGATGTGGCAAATTAATTATATCTTCATACATACAAGATTTCTCCTTTTTTTCATGAATCAAGCAAATTTCTTTTTTATATTTTTCAGGCTTTATGACCGCCAATTTGTGAGTTACGGTCCTTTGCAGTAGCACCTTCTTCTAGGTTCATACCTTTGAGAACTGCATTTTTTCCAAACTTCCTTTTTATATTTAGCATAGCCTTTTGCATTTTCTTCTCACGCTCAAGCTCATCACGTTCTTGCCTCTGCTTTGCTTCAAGAGCCACATAGTCTGTGAAAAAGTCAAGCTGTTCAAACCTATCTTTTTTCTTTAGTGCTGTTGCCTCATCTATTATATGATTTGCAGTGATATTAAGTCTTCTTATTAGGAGTTTTGTGTCAACAATCCGGTCAAATAGATCTGATACCGCACACATAATCTTCTTAGTAGACGATGTGTGACCATCAAGATTTATAGTCCCGTGAGAGTGCTTGGGTATGGCTCTGCCATAATGGTCTTTAACGATGGTTCCATGATAATTTTTTCTTCTTTCGGGGTCGGTGAGGTTTTCAATGTCATAGCCAATAGTAACTACAATCTGATCCGTTACAAGCCCTTTATCAACCAAGTCTAGCACGAGAGCATCTGCCATTTCTCTAAGGACAAGTTTGGCTTTATCAGCCGTATAAGGATGGTGCAACACTTGCCCTGAACCTAAACTATTGGTACTCGGTCTATACGCCTTGATAGTCTCAATAGTGGTGGACTCCCAGCCCCATGCATGGTCGATCAGCAATTCTGCGTTTTTGCCAAAGAGATTATATAGTAAATCCTCATTCTCATGAGAGCATCTTGCCACATCACCCATTGTGAACATACCGTTTTCTTCAAGCTTTTTAGCATAACCTCTCCCCACTCGCCAAAAATCTGTAAGAGGCTGATGTGACCACAGTTTTTTTCGATAGCTCTTCTCATCAAGATGAGCAATACGCACTCCGTTTTCATCTGCCGGTATATGCTTTGCAACAATATCCATAGCAACCTTGCAGAGAAAAAGATTTGTACCGATACCTGCTGTCGCTGTGATGCCTGTAGTATTAAGAACGTCGAGAATAATTTTCATAGCGAGATCATGGGCAGTGAGTTTATAGGTATCAAGATAGTTTGTGACATCCATAAACACTTCGTCAATAGAATACACAACGATATCTTCCGGTGCAATATACTTCATATAGACTTCATAAATACGAGTACTGTATTCCATATAATATGCCATTCTAGGCGGTGCTATGATGAAGTCAATCTCAAGTTTAGGATTGGATTGCAGTTCGGAAAATATATATGATGAGCCTTCAAGTTTTCGTCCTGGTGAATCGTGGCGTCTTCCGGCGTTCGCTTCTTTGACACGCTGTTTGACTTCAAATAACCTGCCACGTCCTGAAATTCCATAGGATTTAAGGGATGGAGTAACAGCGAGACATACAGTTTTATCTGTTCTACTCTCATCTGCAACAACAAGGTTTGTGTCTAGTGGATCTAAACCACGCTCTCTACATTCAACCGAAGCATAAAAGCTCTTAAGATCGATTGCTATATATGTTCTCTGCTTCATACTTCGGTCGACTCCTTTCGATTTATGTATAGCTCTAGTTTTATATTTCTTGACGGCGTAATTCAGGCTTACAGAAATAATATTTCAAGCTATTTTCATTCTTCTGTGAGCTCACTCAGCCTCTCGTTCCATTCTTCCCAATTATGCATAAGCTCATCTTGTTTTGCTGTAAGCTCGTTTATTTCTGATGTAAGCTTCATTACCTTTTGAAAATCTGCCGAAACCTCAGGGGTTGAGAGCAATTCATTTATTTCGGTTATTTTGGTGTCATATTCGTAGATCTCCGCCTCTGTGCGCTTTATTTTGCCACGCAGGCGGTTTATTTCACTTTGGCGTTCTTTGCGAAGCTTGTAGTCATTAACCTTTGGCTCCGCTTTAGGCAAAATTTTTGCCACTTCAGAATTAAGATTAGCAATATAATCATCATATCCGCCGACAGTGTTTTTAAGACCTTCTTTCGTCATCATACAAATTCTTGTTGCAAGCTTGTTTATAAAATATCTGTCGTGCGAAACAGCTATCACGGTGCCTTTATATTCTGCTATTGCATTTTCAAGCACCTCACGTGATGGAATATCCAAGTGGTTTGTGGGTTCATCGAGTAAAAGAACATTTGCGCCCGAAAGCATAAGTTTAAGAAGACAGAGTTTTGCCTTTTCGCCACCGCTTAAGGTATCGACATTTTTGAAAACATCTTCACCACGAAAAAGGAATAACGCAAGGTAGTTGCGCACCTTTGTTTCGGGAAAACTACGGTGATCATCCCATATTTCATCAAGAACGGTTTTTCCACCTGTTAAATTTTCAAGGCTCTGATCAAAGTAGCCAATTTTTACATTTGCGCCAAAGCTGTAGCTACCGTGATCTGCACTAAGCTGATTTGTAAGTATTCTAAGGAAAGTGGTCTTTCCACAGCCGTTAGGACCAAGGATAAAAACACGGTCTTTTTTATAAACATTCATATTTACGTCTGTAAATAAATTCACATCTCCGAATGACTTTGAAAGCCCTGTCACAGTAAGAACATCTTTCCCCGTTTCACATTCGGCAGTAAAGGAAATGCGTACTTTGGATAATTCTTCTTCCGGAATGATAAGCTCCGCCTTTTTCTTTTCAAGCCATTTTGCCCTCTCTATACCCATGCTTTTAAGAGAATGATTGGAGGCACTAGCTTGCTCTGCACGCTGTACCAATTCCGCAAGCTTGTTTATCTCTTCAAGCTGTTTTTCATAATGAAGTTTCTCAACTTCAATGCGTTCCTGCTTAATCTTAAGGTAATCAGTGTAATTTCCCTTTGCTGGATATGCTGTTTTATTTGTTATTTCGATGGTTTTATTACATACTTTATCGAGAAAATAACGGTCATGCGAAATAACAAGAATTGTCCCCTTATAACCCTGGATATACCCCTCGAGCCATTCTGTTCCTGAAATATCAAGATGGTTGGTAGGCTCGTCCAACAAAAGAAGATCGGCATTGCTGAGAAGTAGCTTACACATAGCAACCTTTGAACGCTGACCACCACTAAGCTTTTCGCATGGCAAATAGAGATCATCCTCCTTAAATCCAAGACCGATAAGTGCCGATCGGGTACGATTTCTAAAAGTAAGTCCACCATTATTTTGAAAATATTCCATAAGTTTATGCTGGCGTTCGATAAGTGCGGTTCTGTCACCATCACCGGAGTCTATTTTTGCCGCTATCTCCTCGAGTTCGATCTCCATATCCATGAGTTTACTAAAAACAGTCATAGTCTCATCAAGCACACAAAGACTGCTTCCGGCGCAAGCGTGTTGCTCCAGATAGCCGATTTTTGTGTTGCGTGCTGTAATAACATCACCATTAGCAGGCTCTAGCTCACCTGTGATAAGTTTGAACAGGGTGGTTTTACCTGTTCCATTTGCACCAATAAGCCCAACGTGCTCACCAGGTTTAACCTCAAAATTAATCCCGCTAAAAAGCACCTTGCCATCAAATTCCATTGTTAAATTTTGTGCGCTGACTACCGCCATTTTAATAACTCCTTTAAATTTTATGCTGGGAATTGTTATCACTTCTTCCGGGCTAATCTATAGTTCATAAATTCCGCATTGATAACAAAAATATGTAATTACCTGATCTCAAAAGGTATTTCTATTTCACCCAAAACAATCTTATAATTACCCGAATCAAGTCTTTCCTTTAACGAAAAGCTTACTTCATCTTGCGATTTAGGATAGACGGTCATTGTATATTTATCATCATTTTCATCTATCACTTCATTTTTATCAGTATTTATAATTTTATAGGAACAAGATATTTCGATCTGTTCATCTTTACCGTTTAAAATTCTTATGCCGAGATAATCACTACTGTATAAATAGACATATAGCTCAAGTTCTCCTTCAGCAAGCTCGTAGCTTATATCACTGTCTTTTCTCGTATTTACCAAACCCGGAAGCTTTTTAGTATTCTTCAGATATTTCTCTATGATCTCATCAAATTCATATAATTTATCACTATATCTTGCAGGATAGTATTGCGAAGAGAAATCTATATAATCCTTATCAAAGCTGAAACTGTATCCCTTGCTTTCACCATCGGCAATAAACATATTGGTAAACTTCTTCCCGTTCCAAAAATTCATTCTATATTTGCGAATTATTCCCTCAAGTTCATCCATAATGGATACATCTACTAAATATTCATTTATTTCCGGATCCTGACTATGCCAATCAGCTTTCTCAATGCTTATTATAGCGTGGGCATTATCATATCTTCTAATGGTTTTACTATAATATCCACCACTCATGCCACCACTTAAACTGTAGCAATATTTATTAAGATTCTGTCCTCTTATGCTTACATAATTTCCACCTATCATAAAAACAATTCCTCCAATTATTAAGAGAACTAAAATTACCGCTATGATTATTACCCATTTATTTATTCTCATATTTTTAAACATATCTCTTCCCTCCGATTTCATTGAATATTGCAAGTAGTCTTTGAGGTTATAATTAATCTATAATTAATCTATAATTATTTTAAAAAGTCGCTCTGATGGTCGATCTTGCGAAGATTATATCCTGTTTCTGCCAAGTGTGCAATTTTTAAAGCAACTAAGTTAATATCCGTGTGCATAGCTCTTGCAATTTGCTCAGAGGTATATCCGTATTGATATATATACTCAAGCACCTCGTCAGTATCAAGAAGTATTTCTGCGGCTATGATATTTGCCTCGTATTCCGGTTTAGTCGCCATATCATAGAGCATAAACTCCTGCAAGGCATTTCCTTTTGCAAGATTTCTATGAAGCTGGTCGTGCCCTATCTCATGGGCACAAACAATCCGTTGCATTTGTTCGCCCAAATCTTCATTGATAAAAATAAAACGATTACGCTTTATCACCCGATACATTCCTTTAAGAGGGCCAAAACCAGAACAAAACAATACTTCTATACCAAGCTCTTGTGCTATGCGAAACGGATTCCTAGTGCCACAGCGCTTTACAAGATCACTGCCTATTTTAGATAAGGAATAAGAACCCATAGTTCCACCTCCAATTCGTAGAATAAAACAATTTTGACATAAAAATGCCTTAATATATGTACTTAATCCTGTGGAATATTATTTCGATTGCTTTTTGAAGCATATTTCTTGTTCTTTTCTTTAGCGATCCAATAAGCATCGTTGAGGGCTTTCATAGCTCCTTCAAGAGCTTCTTCGCTTAGTTTACCACCAGCGAACATACCGGTAACTTCACTTACAAGCTCTTCAATATCACGAGCTGCTTTTGTGCCACCTTTTTCATGAGCTTTTATAACATAAGAACCACTGCTTCCAAGCAGATATTCAGTTGTGGTGCCTAGTGCATCTGCAATCTTCTGGATAACCTCAATATTTGCGGGCTTTCTATTGCCAAGCTCATAGTTTTGTATAGTACGCGCAGTAACACCGGCTTTTTGTGCAAGCTCTGCCTGAGTTAGTTTAACTTCTAATCGTCTTTCTTTCAGTCTATCTTTGAATATCATAAGGCACCTCTTTCTAATTTTCTATAAACACGAACGCACTTTCCTTTTTATTCTATTGACATGAAATTATGTTCGTGATACACTATATTCACTGACACGAAATATCGTTGGTATTATTATGATATCATACGAAATATCGTGTGTCAATAAGGATATAAATACTTGTTAGTATTTCCTTTTAACTTTTTGTGAACGAAGTGAGTTTATGCAAAATATGCAATGTCAAAAAACATATGTTTCAGTGAATATAGATGTTGACGAAGAAGGAACTCTCCATCCTCGTTTTATCCGATGGCAGAATGGCTCGATATTTAATATTGATCGAATTCTGTATAAGTGCCGTGCATCTTCAAACAAAGTTGGAGGTGGCGGTATTCGCTACACTGTAATGATCAAAGGTAAGGAATCTTTCCTTTTCCATGAAGGTGATAAATGGTTTGTAGAGGCAAAAGTAAGATGTACACTATAGCACACTGAGATAATATTCTTATTAAGGGCATAAGTTTCTCCATTTAATGAGTTCTACGGTTGCTACGATTTTGGAGATTCTTATGCTCTTTTTTATACTTATTTGACACTCTCATCAACAAACAATTGTATTTCAATTTTTAAGCGGAATATATTGTCATAATCTAAAAAATGTGTTAAAATGGAAAAAAATACAACATACTTTGATTTAAATAAATTTCAAACAAAGGTTAGAGAGTACCTTCCCATGTAGAATAATCTTAAGAAAATAATTGCAGTTAGACAAGTGTATTAACAAATGAATAAATAAAAATTGATAAAGGAGTATGTAAAATGAAAAGAAGTTTATTAGTTTTTTTGACATTGTTGGTAGTTTTGGTTTTTTCAGGATGTTCTAATAAATCAGATATTGTTATAACTGATTATGAAACCGGAAAAACTGCTGTAGAATTTAGTTCAAAAGATTACCAGAAAGAAGCTGCTAAAATTACTGATATGATTAATTATTTATCCGATGAAGAAATTGATACAGTAGAAAGCCCGAAATATCGTGTGCATTTTATTGATCCCAAAGATTCAAAATATGACATATGGTTCAGTGTTTATGATATAGATAACCGTTTATATGTCCAAATGGTTACCGAAAAAATGGGCGAACATTATTCCTCTTTCTATGACAGTTCTGTTAGAGAAGTTACTACTATGACTGTGGATGAGTTTAATAAGATTATATCTAAGGAATATTAAAAATCAATAATTACAAATTAAACACCATCACTAAAGTCTATATCTATTTCGTTATCAACGTTAACAGTTAAAATTTCATATCCATCAAGAGCTTCCATATAAAAAAAGAAAAAATTGATAAATAAATCAAAAGTAAATGAAAAGGAAGAAGTTAGAATTTAACTTAAGATTGGTAATGTAATAGAACACGGTATAACCTATTGCAGGCTATACCGTGTTTTTTACCGCTAAATATTTTCGTTAATAAATCTCTTGCATTACCATTTAGCATCGTCAAAATATAATAACGCTTTTCTTTCAATCATAATTGATACCTCATCAAATAATTTTGCGTATTTCTACAGAATTTTTTGCTCTAAAATTAATAAAAACCTTGGCACAAATTATTGATCTTCTAATTTTGTTCTATTTCTGACAAACTCTTACTTTTTATTTAGTTATAGCTTTTGTTCGCCACTTGCCGCTTCGCCATCTAAAGAGCATTAGAATTCCTCTGATGACCTCGTCGGCAGCAATTGCCACCCACAAACCATAAATACCCATACCAAGTACAACGGCAAAAATATAAGAACCCAGGGTGCTGACAAGTATCATAGAAAACACCGCACAGATTGTGGGAAAGTACACATCCCCCGCACCTCTTAAACAACCGATAATTACAAGGTTTGTGGTTCTGCCTGCCTCAAGGAAAATATTTATCATAAACAGGCTTGCACCCATTGTAATAACAGCCATATCGTCTGTAAAAATACCCATGAGATTTTTACCGAAAACAATACCCAATACGCTTATAGTCATTGTAATTGTAAGGGCATAAAGGTAATATCTGTAAGCACGCTTTTTAACTTTTTCAAACTCTTTCGCTCCTACTAAATGCCCCGTAATAATCTGGGATGCCTGCGAAATCGCCACTGAAAACACGTAGAAAATCATGGTAATATTATGCATATAGGTTTTTGTAATAAGCTCGTCATCTGTCAGACAGTTAAGCACAATCGAGGTAATAACCACCTGAGAAATATTGTAAAGAAAAGTTTCAAATGCCGAAGGCACACCGATTTTTACAATATTCTTGATGTCTTCCTTGGGAAAAGGTTTTAAAAGTCTGAAGATAGAAGGCTTCTCCACCTTTTTGAAAAGCGCTATCACAAGGATAACTGTACCTGCAATTCTTGAAAACGTGGTTGCAACTGCAACACCCATAACTCCCATTTTCGGAAACCCGAAAAGACCAAGAACCAGTATAACATCCAAAACGGTATTCATAATATTCATACCGAGGGTAACGTACATAGAAATCTGTGTCATACCGTGGTTACGGATAATTACAGACATTGCAGAAAGCAGGGCCTGCAAGAAAATAAATCCGCCGACTATGGATAGATACTGGGATGCAAACTCAAGAACATTTCCCTCTGCCCCGATAAAAGAAAGAATAGGCCTGCTGAAAAGCACAAATACTACACTTATTATTGCACCAAAAATCAGATGAAAGGTAATGGAAAGTGCCGCAATACGCGACGCGTTTCCCCCTTTCTTTGCACCTAAATACTGAGAAATCAGTACAGCACTGGCATTAGAAATCACCGTAAAAACAATTGTTGTAATGGAAATCGCTTGATTTGCGGTGTTTACCGATGAAGCCGCAAGGTCGTCGAATTTACTTAAAACAAAAACGTCCACAAAGCCTAAGAGCATAAAGAGCAGAGTCTCTATAAAAATAGGCCATGCCATATTAAAAAGCTTTAATTTTTTCATAAAGCACCTCACAAAAATCTTCCCTCATTATACACCATAAAAAATATTTTACAATAACTCAAATTCTGGCATAAATTGATTTTTCAGGGATACCATTTTATAATATTATAAGGAGCTTTGTTGACTTTTGAGTAAAAAAAAATTCATAACAAACGTTATACCAAGACAAGTGATGTTGAAGTTGCAGGGGTAAGTACATTGATACGGTACAAAAAGTTTTGTACTGCCATGCATATCGTGGCAAAATGAACAGCGGAGTGAAGTCACTCCGCTGTAGTTAGTTAAAAGTTATCTAAAATGTATTACTTTAGATGTCTGTACTCTCTTGGCTTATAAAATCCCCCTATGATAGTTTATTTTATTCTACCATAGGGGCGTCTTTTTTCTATTGTCTCTTTTTTACGGACCTGTGCACTTTGCAAATTGATTTGTAGAGTGATGGTGTTTTTTAGGATAGCTATGAAATGTTGTTGGAGAAATTAATGTGACAAAAACAAAATCTTGGTAATTGCAAAAAAACTTGATGATTTAGAGCAAGGGTTTGAACTGATTGTGGGTCCCAAAATATGCCAATATTTGGCGGTGAAAAGGTAAAGCATACAAATGCAATTATCCAAATCAGTGCTAAAATTGCTGATGCAACCTCTAATTTGGGATTTGTGTAAATACATGATGTCTGGATAGTATAGCTTATGAAATTGGCAAATATAACGTCTGATATAAATATAATAATATTAATAAAACCAAGCTCTGCCCCGGTGATTCCACTTAACGTATAAAACAAAGCTACAATTAGTATCATGCCTGCTATTGTACCCAACACCTTAGAGCTTATAAAGCAATTTCCTTTGTTCTTTGCAAAAAAATATTCAAAAATTGAAAATAGAATCATCGGAAAAAATATCAGCTTAAGATGCTCCCATGTACTCTCATTCACAGCACTAAACGCACCTACAATTTTGTTACCGCCACTCAAATCATAGGTAAAATGAAGCAATGTTCCAAGCAATATGGTAAAAACTGCTGATATGATAGATCGTACCCTGATGCTGTTATTATTGATTATACTCTCTCCCTATCCCCTATTATGTTAAATCAAAGTATAAAGCAGATAAGTCCGTTGCAACCATCGTTTATTATTCGTTCTACTGTTTCACAGAGCTTACGCCTTGCATCTGATGGCATTCTTGCAAGCTTATTGTGCAAGCCCTCATTGACAAGCTCATGAAGCGATTTGCCAAAAATATTAGATTCCCAAATCTTAGATGGATTATCCCTGAACTCCTTAAGGAGATACATAACAAGCTCTTCGCTTTGTTGCTCTGAGCCGACTATTGGAGTTACCTCAGTGTTTATGGTGGTCTTCATCATATGTACACTGGGAGCTGATGCCCTAAGTCTTATGCCGTATTTTCCACCCTGACGTATAATCTCAGGTTCATCTAGAGAAAGCTCATCAACAGTCGGCATTACAATACCATAACCTGTTTCCATAACACTGTCGTAGGCTTCTTTGATTTTGTCGAACTCAGATTTACTTTGAGCAAGCTTTGTAATACAATCAAATAAGTCTGCCTCGTTACTTATATTAAGCTTTGTCTTCTCGCCAAGCACTTTATAGAAAAGCCCCGGAGCCAGCTCGAAGGTAAGCCTTGCATTGCCGGTGCTGAGATCTATCCTGTCCGGTCTGCCCAATGTAATATATTCACATTCTGTAACTTTATCACATAAATTTTGTAGCTGTCTTATCTTTTCAGCAGAAGTGGTAGCGTTCTTCACAGAGGTATAGATGCTTCTTCTAATAGGATGATTTTTTTCTAATCTATTTACCCACGAAGGTATATTTATGCTTACCTCCTTGATAGGAAATTCAAACAGAATCTGTGCCAATATTCTTTTAATTTGCTCCTCATCCAGCTCGGTACAGCTAATCGGAATAGCAGGTACCTGATATTCCATACTTAACTCATCAGCTAGTTTAATAGCATCATCTGAGGTGGGTTCTAAGCAATTTAAAAGAATAATAAATGGTTTATTAATTTTTTTGAGTTCATCTATCGTCTTTCTCTCTGCAGCACGATATTCTTCAGCAGGAATATCAGCTATACTGCCATCAGTAGTAATAACAAGACCTATAGTAGAATGATCTGTGATTACTTTTCTTGTGCCTATCTCAGCGGCCTCGTCAAAAGGTATTTCATCACTGCTCCATGGTGTTTTAACCATTCTGGGCATATCATCTTCCAAATATCCTGATGCACTTGGCATGACATATCCCACACAATCTATCATACGCACGTTGAAAATTGCATTATCATCAATTTTTACTTCAATCGACTGCTCGGGTACAAACTTAGGCTCTGTGGTCATTACAGTTTTTCCGGCAGATGATTGAGGAAGCTCATCTATAGCACGCTCACGCTTGTTTTCATCCATAATATTTGGTATTACAAGCGTATCCATAAACTTTTTTATAAAGGTTGATTTTCCGCTTCTGACAGGGCCTACAACACCTATATAAATACTCCCATCGGTTCTTTCAGCAATATCTCGATAAATATTTCTTTCTTGCATAGTAAAATCCTCCGCCTTTCAATTGTCATTGTTTGTACCAATATATGCGGACAAAAAATACTATATTACAAAATATAATAAATAATTTAGAAATGGAGACTGTCTATATACAAGACAAAATCTGATAGTATCCATATAAAAAAGGATATCAAGCTAAAAAAACCGGATATCCTTAAATATTTCAATATTTTTATGCGCAAGTTAGGCATAAATGTTTGCTTTTCCAACCCATCAGACAAGCTGTTGCTCGTTTATCATAAGCTTAAACTGTAAACCAAGCTTCTCTGCGGCTTTTCTGCATAAAATCATTCTGTTCATAAATATCTCAAAATAATCCATAACAGAACCATAATGGGTATCAATGTGGAGTTTTAGCTTGATGGAAGTATATTCTTCGTTTATCTTTAATTCTGATTTTGTAACAGAATAATTCACACGGTCATGTATATCAAATTTGGTTATATCACGATTGCGAACACGACTTCTGCGAACATCTGATTTATCAGCTAAAATCAAAGCAGCTGCCAGCTCATTCACAGGCAGGCCTGTACCTTCATCATGGTTGCCAATAGCCGTGGTGATTATTGCTATCTCCTCCGCCGGAAAATTCAGTTCGTTAAGTATTCTAAATGCCATAACAGCACCACTCTGGCTGTGTTCTACACGGTTGACAAGGTTGCCTATATCATGCAGATAACCAGCAATTTTTGCAAGCTCCACCATTCTCCCTGAAAATCCTAAAGTTTCTAGTATATAACCTGCCATTTCTGCAACATGGGTAACATGGGCAAAGCTATGCTCGGTATATCCAAGTGCAATCAAAGAAGCATCCGCTTGGGTGATATATGTTTTTACATCTGAATTATTTTTTATTTGTTCATAGGTCATAATATCATCTCCAAAACCAATTTCAAAATTAAAAAGCATTGTGATAAGTATCATTTCTAATACCTATCACAATAATTAACATATATAATCTTTTTATTCTTCCACAAAGCCATTTGCAAGAGGTGGGTATTCTTCTACTAATTTATACATAGTAACAGAAAGAGGAGGAAGTGTGAGAGAGATAGACTGCTTCTGACCATGAGAATCGGTATCCTGAGTTTCTATTCTATCAATATTTCTCACATCTGAGCCACCAAACTCCGCAAGGTCTGTATTAAATACTTCTTTATAAACACCTCTGTTTGGCACACCTATTCTATAGAAGTCACGTCTTACAGGCTGGAAATTGCATACAACAACAAGCTCATTTCCCTTTTTGTCAATTCTTCTAAAGCTAATTACACTCTGTTGGTAGTCATCATGACAAATCCATTGGAAGCCTTCCCATGAAAAATCAACCTCATAAAGCGGTGAATTTTCCTTATAGAAATGGTTTATTGATTTGAAAAAGTGGTTTAAGGCCCTATGCTTCTCAAATCCTAACAGATGCCACTGTAATTGTTCGTTGAAATTCCATTCATCAAATTGACCCAGCTCACTGCCCATAAATGTAAGTTTTTTGCCTGGATGAGCGATCATATAGCCTATAAAGGCTCTAACGCCGGCAAATTTCTGATGATAATCTCCGGGCATTTTGTTGATAAGTGAGCCCTTACCATAAACAACCTCATCATGTGAAATTGGTAATATGAAGTTCTCTGAAAAAGCATATATTAGTGAGAATGTCAGGTTATCGTGGTGGTATGGTCTGAACAATGGATCTACTGCCATATATCTCAGAACATCGTTCATCCAGCCCATATTCCATTTATAATTGAATCCCAAACCACCCATTGATGTAGGCTTAGAAACCATTGGCCATGATGTGGATTCTTCTGCGATCATCAGCACTTCAGGATGCTGGGCAAAAAGTGTTTCGTTTAGTTGTCTAATGAAATCAACTGCCTCAAGGTGTTCTTTTCCGCCGAAACAGTTGGCTTCCCATTCGCCATCTTTACGGTTATAATCCAGATATAGCATAGATGCTACAGCATCCATACGAATACCATCTATATGATACTCTTCAAGCCAGAAGTTTGCACTTGATAGCAAGAAGCTCTTAACTTCAAAACGACTATAGTTGAAAACATACGTTCCCCACTCTTTATGCTCTCCCTTGCGCCAGTCTTCATACTCATAGCAAGCAGTGCCATCAAAACGGGCAAGACCATGTGCATCCTTAGGAAAATGGGCAGGAACCCAGTCTATAATAACACCTATACCGGCCTGATGACACTTGTCTACTAGATATTTAAAATCATCAGGTGTGCCATAGCGGGATGTTGGAGCAAAATAACCTGTAACTTGATATCCCCATGAACCGTCATAAGGATATTCAGTAATTGGCATAACCTCAATGTGAGTGTAGCCCATGTCCTTTACATAAGGAACCAGATCCTCAGCAAGCTCTCTGTAGCTAAAGCTCTCGCCTTCGCCGAAATTATGCTTTTTCCATGAGCCTACATGAACCTCATATACATTCATAGGACGCTCATAAACAGGTTGTTTGTTTGTTATCCATTCAGAGTCATTCCACTCATATTTATCTATATCAAAAAACATAGATGCAGTGTTTGGGCGTCTCTCAGCATAGAAAGCATAAGGGTCTGCTTTTAATATTCTATCCCCCCATGCTGTCTCCACGCAATATTTATACACAGACATATTATCAATAACATCTGCAATAAAACATTCCCAAATACCACATTCGTCAATTTTACCCATTGGATTGGCATCATTGTCCCAGTTGTTAAAGTCACCAACAACAGAAACATACTTTGCATTAGGAGCCCAAACTCGGAATACCACACCATTTTTTCCAAACATTTCTGCACGGTGAGCACCCATAAATTTATAAGCATCTGAACTATATCCACCTAAAAAACTTGTAAGGTAGTCCTTAGCGATATATTGATTATCAGTCATATTAAAACTCCTTTTCTTATATTCTTTGTTTTTAAGAAAAATTTGTTCCTTAAACTACAAGTAATATCATATCAAATTCTTGCCGATTATGCAACATTTTTTAAAACAATAATAAAGATAAATCTTTTGTTAATTTTTTATATCATTTCCACAAATAAGCATTTGAAGTTGCAACAATATTCACGTCTGTGTCTAATATATTTTTTATCAATATATCACCTATATGAACCGGAAATTTTACAACAGTACTATTAATTACTTTCATACATTCAAACATAAGTCCCTTTTTAATGGGTTTATCAGTTTTTACAGATACCGTGGCTCCATATATGTTTTTCATAGTGGTGGTTATTGTTCTCTTTGGATCTATAGTCTCATCGCAGGCATATGAATAACCTCTCTTACAGGTATAACCGTCTACATTTATTATCTCGCCGTTATTATGTTCTACAGTAATTTTGCATCCCTTAGGACAAACGATACATGTAATATTCTTTGTCATCACAAAACCTCCAATCCTAATATCAGCTCACCGGAGTTAATACCCTCAAGACACGCTTTCTTAAGCAATATACTCTCCATTTCACCTGGAGCTACTTTAATTTTCTTCTTTGAGAATATCTCATTACCATTGTGTGAAACATATATTTTTACATTTTCATAGATATTTGAAACTCTGAAAAATAACGTTGTGTCATCTCTTCTTGTTATTTTCTGCGGTACACTATATCTCACACGACCATCGGTTTTAACAGATATGTCTATATTTTTTTCGTTTCCATGCATAATATACTCTGCACTCGCTCTGCCTGCAATCTCGGCTTCTTCAGAAACATTATCCACCAAATCATGCACGTGAAGCACATTACCACAGGCGAAAATACCGTCTATCATCGTTTCACGATCCTGATTTACAAATGCACCGCTTGTGATGGAATCTATCTCTATACCGGAACTCTTTGTAAGCTCGTTTTCCGGTAAAAGGCCAACTGATAGTAACAAAGTGTCACATTCTATGTATTCTTTGGTTTCAGGTATTATCCTCCTATTAGCATCTACTGAGGCTATGGTAACACCCTCTAGCCTGTCTTTCCCGTGAATTTCCGCTACTGTGCAACTAAGCTTAAGCGGTATATCAAAATCTCTCAGGCATTGCTCGATATTTCTTTCAAGTCCGCCGGAGTATGGCATTAGCTCACAAACTGCCTTTACTTTTGCACCCTCTAGTGTCATTCTGCGTGCCATAATCAAGCCTATGTCACCTGAACCAAGTATAACAACGTTTTTACCGGGCATATAGCCCTTCATATTAACAAATTTTTGGGCTGTACCAGCAGTAAATATGCCAGCCGGACGTGAACCGCTAATATTTAATGCACCCTTAGGTCTCTCACGACATCCCATAGCAAGTATGATTGCCTTAGCTTGGATTGTAAATATGCCGTCTTCGCTGTTTATAGCTGTAACTTGCTTGTCTTTGTTAATTTCGAGCACCATTGTGTTAAGCTTAAAGGGAATTTCAAGTTTTCTTACCTTTTCTTCATATTTCCAAGCATACTCAGGACCTGTTAATTCCTCGTTAAATTTGTGGAGACCAAAACCATTATGTATACACTGCTGTAGGATTCCACCCAATGATGAATCCCTCTCAAGAATCAAAATATCTCTTATTCCACTTTCATAGGCAGACACAGCCGCACTCATACCAGCCGGGCCTCCACCTATGATAACCAAATCAACATTACTTTTCATACTTGATTTCCCCCTTAGTGGTACCAATGTTTATAATAGACTCACCACCAAATTTTGTAACCTCGCTATAAGGTATACCCAGCTCATCAGAAAGAATTTCTACAAGATAAGGATAGCAGAAACCACCCTGACATCTGCCCATACTAGCTCTTGTTCTTCTCTTTATGCCATCCAGCGTGGTAGGCTTTGGATTTCTTCTCAGTGCATCCAAAATTTCACCCTTAGTAACCGTTTCGCACCTGCAAATTATTTTACCATAATCAGGATTTTGCTTTATCATCTCATTTTTTTCCAACTGAGATAATTTAGAAAATTTATTATAAGGCTCTCTGAATGGATTATATTTTTCGTTTATTTCTAATTTCAAGCCCATAGATTTAAGCATATCAAGCACATATTCTGCTATTGCAGGTGAAGCGCTTAGTCCCGGAGATTCAATACCGGCTATATTAATAAAATTAGGTTTGTTGGAATTGATAATAAAATCACCTGTGTCACCAACTGCTCTTAGTCCACAGAAAGATGTAATTGTTTTCCCGAACTGTATATTACTTACCATTGACTTAGCACTCGAAATGATACTATCAAAACCATCAGGCGCTGTTGCTTTGTTTTCTTTGTCGTCAATAAATACACTGGTCGGGCCTAAAATAACATTGCCATGAGCTGTTGGGCTGACTAAGATACCCTTGCCCTTATCAGAAGGCGTGGTAAATATAGTATGATTAACAAGGCCACCACACTCCTTATCAAGAAGGATATACTCTCCCTTTCGTGGCTTCACACTAAAGCTATCATCACCTGCCAGAGTAGCTACATCGTCGGAATGAACACCGCACGCATTGATAACATACCTTGATTTCACTTCTTTGCCATTTGATGATTTTATTGAATATTCATTTTCGTCAAAGGATATTGATTCTACAGCAAAATCAAGCATCAAATCTACACCATTATCCATGGCGTTTCCAATTGCTGATATAGCAAGACTATATGGACAAATTATGCCAGCTGTAGGAGCAAGCAAAGCGTATTTTGCATCATCTGATATGTTAGGCTCCAGTGCTTTTAATTCATCATAGTTTAATAATCTAAGCTCTTTTACACCGTTTGCAACGCCACGATTATAAAGCATTTCTAACTTTTCTTTGTCTGACTCATCATATCCAATGACAAGCGAACCATTGTTTTTATATTCAACACCAAGCTCCTTTGCTATTTGAGGCATCATTTGCGCCCCAAGCACATTAAGCTTCGCTTTTAGAGTGTCCTCGACAGCATCAAACCCGGCATGAACTATACCGCTGTTTGCCGCTGTTGCACCCATGGCAACATCGCTTTCTTTTTCTAAAATGCACACCTTGAGCTTGTATCGTGACAAGGCACGTGAACACATGGCGCCTATAACTCCGGCACCAATAATAGCTATGTCATACATAAAAAAATAGCACTTCCTAACTAATTTTAATAATTTGCAAATAATAAACAATATGTATTGTATCAAAAATAATTGCATTTGTCAATTAATTTATGTGCAAAATGCATATATAGATTTAAATAAATTTGTAATATGTGCCATTTGAAGTTTAATTGTTAGTATTGTATAATGAAATAGTATTTTATAGACACTAAATTAGTATAAAATAAAGGGGATTATTATGAACAAAAAATATATAATTGCACTGGATCAGGGTACTACTAGCTCTCGAGCAGTGATTTTTGATCATGATCAAAATATAGTAGCCATAGCTCAAAAGGAATTTAAACAAATATATCCCAACCCAGGCTGGGTAGAACATGATGCTATGGAAATTTTCGAAACACAGGATAAGGTGTTGCATCAGGCTATATCTCAAAGTGGGATTGCACCTGAAGAAATAGCAGCCATTGGTATTACAAACCAGCGTGAAACCACTATAGTATGGGATAGAGAAACAGGTCTGCCGATATACAATGCAATTGTGTGGCAGTGCAGAAGAACAGCACCGATATGTGAAGAACTAAAGGCTGAAGGTCTGTCAGGATATATAAAAAAGACAACCGGACTGGTTGTTGATGCATATTTCAGCGCAACTAAAATAAAATGGATATTAGATAATGTTCCCGGTGCAAAAGAAAAAGCAGAGCAAGGCAAGCTAGCATTTGGAACAGTGGATTCATGGCTAGTGTGGAGATATACAAACGGAAAGTGCCATATCACCGATGTAACAAATGCTTCTAGAACAATGCTATACAACATTAGAGAGCTAAAATGGGATGAGAACCTTTGTGAAATACTGGGTATTCCCCTATCTATGCTGCCGGATGTACGTTCATCAAGTGAGCTTTATGGAGAGCTGGAGCTTGATGGCTGTATGATACCTATTGCAGGTATTGCAGGCGACCAACAAGCTGCATTGTTTGGTCAAAACTGCTTTGATAAAGGTGAAGCAAAAAATACATATGGCACCGGATGCTTCCTTCTTATGAACACAGGAAATGATATATGTTATTCTGACTCAGGATTGCTCACGACTATAGCAATCGGTCTTAATGGTGAGGTAAAATATGCACTTGAAGGGAGCGTCTTCACAGGCGGAGCGGTTGTGCAATGGCTTCGTGATGAGCTTCACCTTATAAACGATGCAAGAGATACAGAATATTTTGCAACGAAAGTTGAGGACAGCGGAGGAGTTTATATAGTGCCTGCATTCACAGGATTGGGTGCTCCATATTGGGATATGTATGCCAGAGGAACTATATTAGGCATCACAAGAGGTACAAGACGGGAGCATATAATCAGAGCTGCGTTAGAGTCTGTAGCTTTTCAATCAAATGAGCTTTTGTGTGCATTGCAGGAAGATTCGGGAATAATTATTAAAGAATTACGAGTAGATGGCGGTGCTTCTGCCAATAATTTTCTTATGCAGTTCCAAAGCAATGTAATCGGTAAACCGGTAAGACGGCCTATGATAAGAGAAACGACTGCCTTGGGCGCAGCTTATCTGGCAGGCTTGGGAGTTGGTTTTTGGAAAGACCTAGACGAACTAAAAAATATGTGGTCACTTGATAAACTTTTTGAGCCTGCAGATAGTGAAAAAAATTCCGAAGCTATGAGGCGCAAATGGAAAAAGGCAGTTGAACGCTCACTGGCATGGGAGGAAAGAGAGTGATTTTATGGTGAGAAAAATAGTCAGAATTAAAGACTTACAAGAGAGAGATACAAAATGTATCTTTTGGATACCTGAAAAATCCGCTGAGGCAAAAGGGATTATTCAGATTTCTCACGGAATGGAAGAACACATTGAGAGATACGAAGATTTTGCTAAATATATGGCAGATAATGGTTATGTAGTTTGTGCCAGTGACCACCCGGGCCATGGTATAGAACTGCCATACGAGGAGTTGGGATATTTTGGCGATAGCGGATATGTTGGCTGTATAAACCGACTTCACTGTGTTACACTCAAGGCAAAACAGTTGTTCCCTGATTTACCTATAATACTTTTGGGGCATAGCATGGGTTCCTTTATGTCAAGAGCATATATAACAAGATACGGCAATGAGTTGGACGGAGCAATCATAATGGGAACAGCCGGTCCAAATCCACTTTTGGGCTTTGCTCATGTACTTATTAAAGTACTTACAATATTCAGGGGTAACAAAAAGAAAAGTAAATTCATAGACAGGCTGATGTTTGGCTCATACAACAAAAAATTTGAGGGTGACAGCGAATATCTTTGGCTTACAAAAGATAAGGAAATTATAAAGGAATATGAAAATGATAAGTATTGTGGCTTTGGATTTACTCTCAACGGCTATAAGGCTTTGGTGGATGTCCTTAGTGAGGTATCTGACAAAAAATGGGGCGAAAATGTGCCAAGGGAACTACCAATATTGATAACATCAGGTGAGGATGACCCTGTGGGTGGATATATGGTAGGCGTAAAAAAAGTTTATAAGATGCTTAGCAAAGTAAATAATGTAAAACTGATATCATATAAGAACGACCGTCACGAAATTCTAAACGAAACTGACAGAGGAAAGGTTTATAGTGATATTCTCAGTTTTGCAAATACGACACTGAAAATATGAACTATTTAAAACGACAAGCAATAAAACAGCAGAAAGAGTGATTTGTATAGTCTACTCTTTCTGCTGTTTTTTATTTGCCAGCTACCGATAATAATTAGAATTTAATAAATAATTAAGGTTATAACCAATCGTTTTTCCTATGTATACCTCTTTTCATATATCAGACTTAGAAATTTTCTTTATTTTGTATATCTTGCGCAAAAAGAAGCCTAACAACGGCTTAGGCTCAACCACTACTATTTTCAAAATATCACCCCGCATATTAAATTCAATGGTTTTTCCTAAGCGTACATGAAAGCACGATTATCACAATTCCAGATAGAGCAAGTACAAATTTTTGTGGACAAAAGCAGGACAATAATAGTCCCAATCCGAATGCGGCTGCGGTTTTTGCTTGTTGCTTATAACAATTCATATGCTCACCTCATATTGTTTTACGTACGATATACGCTGTTATTATATATTACAATGAGACAAGCCTTTGTGTTACCATTATTTAAGTGATAAAATTATTTTGCACGGGTGAAAAGTTCACGTAAACCTATAACAAGTAGAAAAACACCAAAAATTATAGATAGTATATCATTTTTGAGCAAACCGGAGATATATGAACCAAGCAAAGCACCTGCTACACCCGATAGTGCAAAAGGAATGACTGTTTTATAATCTATCATTTTCTTTTTCGTGTAAATCAGGATAGCAATTATAGCTGAGGGTATAAAGAAAAGCAAATTGATGCCCTGAGCAAGTGATTGTTCAAGACCGGCGAACACAGTGAGATATATCATCAAAATCCCACCACCGCCCATGCCCATTGCACCAAGGATTCCAGATGCAATAGCTGCAAAAATTGCATATATCATTTCTTATCACTTCCTAAAAAATAGTATTTTTATACCGGCCCACAATATAAGCAAGGCAAAAATCTTTTTTATTATTTTTTTATTAATCTTTTGCAATAGAAAGCTTCCTATAAGAGCGCCGGGAATTCCGAAAATCATATAAATATAGGAATCCTGTATTGTTACCCTGCCGGTTACAAGGTATAATATTGCACTTACTATAGTCATAGGGAGTATCACAGCTACGCACGTGGAATGAGCCTTTTTTGTGTCTAGCGATGATTGAAGCATTGGCACTACTATCATTCCTCCACCCGCTCCCAAAAGGCCATTTATAAAACCTGCAATTATTCCAAATAATATACTTTTTGATTTTTTTATTTTACCCACTTCCCTATGTTACAATTTTCTTTACTATTTTTTACTTAGCACAAAAATTTATACTTATTTTGTAATTTTATAGCAATAAAATTACAAAATATAGATTATTTTTCTAAAAAAGAAAATATCGACAGCTTTTTTTTGATATAATTTTGGAACATATATATGGTATATTGATACTAATTCTGTAACTGATTTGATTGAGGAAATTTAACATGAGAATGAGACATAAAAAATGGGCTGCACCAGAGCTTGCTGAATGTCACTATTTTATTGATTCGCCAGAAAAAGCAAGAGGAAAATGGCGTTCCATGTTTAAAAATAGCGAAGCCCCTTTATATATAGAGCTAGGATGTGGTAAAGGAGTATTTACAGCTGACTTTGCCCTGAAAAATCCTAATTGCAATATTCTCGCTATAGATATTAAAAGTGATGTCTTGGCTGTTGCAAGGCGTAATATCGAAAAGCTGTTTAGTGATAACAATTCTACAAATAACAACATAATTTTAACTGCATATAATGTCGCAAATATTGATTCTGTAATATCTGAGGATGATAAAATTGATAGGATATATATCAACTTTTGCAATCCATGGCCAAAAAAGAAACATAAAAAACGTCGACTAACATATGCCACATTTCTTGAAAAGTATAAGGTGTTTCTAAAAAAAGGTGGAGAAATTCACTTTAAAACAGATGACGACGAGCTTTTTGAAGAAAGTCTTGAATATTTTACAGAAGCAGGCTTTGAATTGCATGATGTATGTCGAGATTTGCACGCATCATCATTTGAGGGCAACGTTCTCACAGAGCATGAAATCATGTTCTCTAATGAAGGCAAAACAATAAAACGTTGTGTGGCTGAGTATGTGGGTTAAACGAGGTAGAATATGATAAAGAAAATAATATCTATTATTATATCACTTTGCCTGATTATGCTATGCTCGTGTTCTGTCACCGGCTTTAACAGCACTGATATTATGCGTCCTCCGAAGCCGACCGGCAAGAGAGCTGATGTATCAAATGCTATCGAGAGTGTAGCCGGCTCTGACTATACTCTCAAATATCCCCAAAACGGAGAATATCGCTCTGCTATTATACTCGAAGATATTGACTCTGACAGCGAAGATGAAGCATTAGCATTAATAAGCAAAAACAATCAGGATGTAGCTGGAATTTCCCTGCTTTTCATCGATAATATTGGAGGAAAATATCAGACAATTTCTGAATTTGATATTGCAGCTGCTGAGGTAGATAGAGTTTGCATAATGGATATGAATGATGATAAAATCCCTGAAATTCTCATCGGATGGGGAGTTTACAGTAGTCATGTTAAGACACTTTCTGCATATTCATATACAGGAATCACTGCAAATGAACTTGTGTGCGAAGAAAATTATAGCGAGATGTATGTTGCTGATCTAAACAGCGATAAAAAAGATGAAATTATATTATTTTCACTTGCTAACAACGAAAAATCTGCCAGCGCAAAGCTTCTGAAAATTGGTGATAGTGCAAGTGCTGTATATTCAGCATCCACTGTACTTATGAACTCTGATGTTGCAAGATATACATCTATTTTATTTGGAAAAATAAGCAACAACAGAGTTGGATTTGTGCTGGATGGCATCACTTTAGGAAGCTCACTTCAAACACAGATAATTTATCTCAATGATTCGGGTATGTTGGAAAACCCCTTGTTTTCTACTGAAAATTCTGAAATAAACAACCTTACTACGAGGACATCTACAGTCCTTTCAGCTGATATCAATAACGATGAAATAATAGAAATTCCTACAGAGAAAAGGCTCAACGATTATTTTTCAGATTCTGATATGGTTATGTGTGATGCATACGATTGGAACTCCCTTGATGAAGCATCGAATCAGCTCACACCAGTAACTACATCTATACATGACGGCAGAAATTCATATAAATTTATTTTACCAGCATCATGGAAAGATAATGTAACTGCTGAGTATAGCTCCAATAACAAAGAAATGGTGATATACAAAATAGATTTTAACAGCAATGAGCTGAGCGAAGAAGATGTAATCCTGCGCATAAAAACATTTAACTCTAGTGAGCAAAATATTTATAATAATTTTGAAAAAATATCAGAATATGATGGCGTAGTTTATGCTTATAAGTCCTACCTAAATGAAAATGATGAGCTTTATATCACTGATAAACAGATAAAGAACAGCTTGTTGATAAATAAAAGCTGATGTTAATATGAAAGGAATGTTACAGATGAAAAATATTTTGGTTTGCGAAGATGAATCTACAATAAGAGAATTTGTTGTGATTAACCTGAGAAGAGCCGGATATAACGTAACCGAAGCAGATTGTGGCGAGAAAGCTCTTGAAAAATACGAAGAAAATGGCGGGGATTTTGATGTAGCAATTCTTGATATTATGATGCCCGGCATTGATGGCCTCACAGTTTGCAAAGAGCTTCGTGCAAAAAACGGCTCGATAGGTATCATCATGCTTACAGCAAAAACCCAAGAGATGGACAAGGTTACCGGTCTTATGCTTGGTGCAGATGACTATATCACAAAACCATTTAGTCCGTCTGAGCTTTTGGCGCGTGTAGATGCACTGTATCGCAGAATAACGATCGCCGGAGTGCAAAAAGATGAGAGCAAATATCAAGACGAGATCACCTTGGGCGATTTTGTGCTTAACCTGAGAAATAGAATGCTCACAAGAAAAGGAAAAATGATTGAGCTAACTCAGGTAGAGTTTCAGATTATGGAATACTTCTTTAGGAATCCCGGAGTTGCTCTCGATAGAACAGATATTCTTAATCACGTGTGGGGCAACACATATGTAGATCAAGAAAAAATAGTTGATGTAAACATACGAAGACTTAGAATGAAAATTGAGCCTGAGCCATCTTCCCCTCAGTACATTATGACCGTATGGGGCTTGGGATATAGATGGAATGTGAAAGAGGCAAATTAATGCACAGGCTAAAAATTAAAGGTATTACTAATAGATGGCTTCTAAATAGTTTTGGGGTAACAGTTCTAATAATTATTTTTGTGTTGATTTTTGCGTCTTTTTCTGTAAGACAATATTACTACAGCGGAATTGAGCAGACTATAAGTGGAAGGTCTAACGAGCTGGTAAATATTTATGGCGCAAACACCACCAGCAGAGAATTTTTGCTTGCAGCAACAGACTATGTAGAAAATTTTCCTGATAAGGATTTAATGGAGCTGATGGTGTTTGACAGCAACGGAAATGTTGTTATAACATCAACCGGATTTGAGAGTGACACCTCACAAACAATGCCTGATTATGAGGATGCTATTGCTAATAAAAAGAGTTATAGCAAATGGTTGGGAAAACTAAAAACAAAAGAAAATATTATTGCGGTAACCCGTGTTATTTATAACAAATCCGGTGTAAATGTAGGCGCTATAAGGTATCTTGTATCACTGCAACCTGCTGATAGACAGATATTTTTAAATATTTCATTTATTTTTCTTGCTGTACTTGCTATTTTATTTATGATAATATGGTCTGGTGCTTATTTTATACGCTCAATTATTAACCCTGCAAAAAGATTGACCGAAACAGCCCATTATATAGCACAAGGCGATTTTAATACAAAAATAGAAAAAGAGTATGATGATGAAATCGGCGATCTTTGTGATGCTGTTAATAATATGGCATCAGAGCTGGGTGCGGCAGAAAAGATGAAAAATGACTTCATATCTTCTGTATCACATGAGCTTAGAACACCTCTGACAGCTATTAAAGGCTGGGCAGAAACCATGCAACTATCAGAAGGAAACCCTGACTCATACACCATGAATAAGGGTATGAGCGTTATAATAAAAGAAACAGAACGTCTATCAGGAATTGTAGAAGAATTGCTTGATTTTTCACGTATACAAAGCGGACGTATGGTTCTCATAATGGAGAAAATTGATATTCTGGCAGAGCTGGATGAGGCTGTTTATATGCTTAATGAGCGTGCTGTGTCAGAAGAAAAGCATATAATCTTTAATGAACCTGATATAGTATCCCCTGTTATCGGCGATAAAAATCGTCTTAAGCAGGTGTTTGTAAATATTATCGACAATGCGTTGAAATATTCTAAGGCTGGTGGGATAATAAATGTAATAGTAACTGAAGAAGAAGGGTCTATTATTATTGTGATTTCTGATAATGGATTGGGTATTGATAAGGATGATCTTCCTCGAGTTAAAGAAAAGTTCTTTAAAGCAAATACCACAATCAGGGGCTCCGGAATAGGGCTTGCTATCAGTGATGAAATTGTTAGACTTCATAATGGCTCCTTAAGCATCGACAGCGAAAAGGATGTTGGTACTACTGTTACAATAATTATACCTACTGCAAAAGAAGACCCATCTAATAGAAAGGATGATTGATAATTATGTCTAAAAATATATCCACCAAAAAGATAACCTCTATTGGTGGTAGCGCACTTCTAGAGGGTATTATGATGAGGGGCCCTAAAAAAACTTCTCTTGCTGTAAGAAAAGAAGACGGAAGTATTCATAAGCAAGATGTGGAGTTCTCCCCTATCCAAAACAAAAGCAAACTTTTCAAAATACCTATCTTAAGAGGTATAATTGGTTTCATTGATTCTATGCGACTGAGCTACAAATGCCTTATGATTTCTGCTGATGTCGCAATGGAGGATGCAAAAACACCTGAAGAACCATCAAAATTGGAAAAATGGTTAACTGATAAGGTTGGTGATAAGCTTACCAATATTATTATGGTTATAGCATCGGTGCTAGGTATTGCACTTGCTATTTTTCTGTTCTTTTTTGTTCCTTCACAGCTTTTTAAGCTAATCATTTCTGCATTTCCCGGATGGGATACAGAATCATGGCAATACAGTATGTTCAGATCCATCTTTGAGGGTGTAGTAAAAATAGCCCTGTTCATAGGATACATTCTCTTAACATCGCTGATGCCAGATATGAAGAGGACTTTCCAATATCATGGTGCAGAGCATAAAACAATATTCTGCTATGAAAATGATTTGAAGCTTACTGTAGAAAATGTTAAGAAGCAAAGTCGTTTTCATCCACGCTGTGGAACAAGCTTTTTGATAATAATGCTGATTGTTGGTATTATTATTGGTTTCTTTATTCGTATTGATAATGTATTTATCAGAGTACCCGTAAGAATACTTATGTTGCCACTGATAATGGGTATTGGCTATGAATTAATAAAAATATGCGGTAGACATCAAAATCTCTTTACACGAATTATTTCTGCGCCGGGTATGTGGGCTCAGCGAATTACCACTCGTGAACCTGACGAAAGAATGATAGAAATTGCTATTGAAGCAATGAACGCTGTTATACCGGAAAACGGTGAAGATTTGATATGTTGTAATAAGCCTAAAAAATAACTATGACGTATAAAGAGTTATATTTAGCAACAAAAAATTCACTAAAATCAAACGATGTTGAAGCTTATTCCTTTGAAGCCTCACAGCTTATAGAATATATTTATAAATTAGACAAAACTTCTCTTGTAATCCACTATAACGACAATGTAGATGAAGGTCTTTTGAGTGATTTTAACAGTTGCCTTAATAGAAGACTAAATGGTGAACCACTTCAATACATTATGGGGTATGTTGAGTTTTATGGTGCAAAATTTATCGTTGGTAAAGGTGTTCTGATACCAAGATTTGATACCGAAATTCTCGTAGAGGTGGTTGAAAATCATCTTTCACTTAATAAAAGGACTAGCTCCGTAATAGATTTATGTGCCGGTAGTGGTGCAATATCCATTACATTAGCATCTATATTTGATAATAGTAGATTTTTCGGAGTCGAACTTAGTGAAAAAGCATTTGGATATTTTCGTAAGAACATTGACTTAAATCATGTTAATAATATTACACCTGTTTTGGGTAATATCTTTGAAGTTGTTGACGATTTTGCAAATGAAAGCTTGGATGTGATTGTATCTAACCCGCCATATATAGAAACCTCTGTTATCCCTACGTTGCAAAAAGAGGTGTTACAAGAGCCTAAAATGGCTCTTGATGGCGGTGAAGATGGTCTTGACTTTTATAGGAAAATAATTAACCTATGGACGCCTAAACTGAGAAAAGGCGGTTTCGTTGCCTTTGAAATTGGCGAAAATCAAGAGGAAGATATAAAAAGCTTTATGCAAGATAATAACTATGAGGATATAAAATTTTATCGTGACTATCAAGGAATTATAAGAGTAATTTCTGGAATAAAAAATTTTTAAAGGAGTTTATTTGTATGAAAATCAAACGAATTGTGGCAATTATGCTCGTATTGCTGATGACAATGAGCATAGCTACACAGGCAAGCGCACAACAAAACAATACCACTCGCTTATCGCTTTCTATCGATGTAACATATAGTGGCAATGATCTTGGTGCAACCTACACTAAGGAGCAGACTACTTTTAAAGTATGGTCTCCAACAGCTACTAAGGTTATGCTTAACCGTTATGCAACCGGTAGTAATAGCGAAGCCGGTGCACTCAGTCTTGGTAAAACAGATATGACACTTGATAGCAAAACAGGCGTGTGGTCATGTGTGATCAAGGGTGATATTGCAGGCACATATTATACCTATTCTGTCACAGTAGACGGAAAGACAGTTGAAACTCAGGATGTTTATTCCTATGCTGTCGGCGTTAACGGTGAGCGTTCAATGGTAGTTGATCTAGCATCTACTAATCCTACTGACTGGGAAAATGACAAGCATATAACATCAGAAGACGCTACAGATGCTGTTATCTGGGAAGTTCATGTGCGTGACTTTTCCATAAGTGCTACATCCGGTGTTAACAGTGATTATAAGGGTAAATACCTTGCATTCACAGAGGGTGGCACAGTTGTAGATGGTGATACAGCTGATGCTTATAGCTGTATCGACTATCTAGTTAATCAGGGAGTTAAGTATATTCATCTCAACCCTGTGTATGATTATGGTTCTGTAGATGAAACAAGACTATATGATTTACAATACAACTGGGGTTATGATCCGGTTAACTATAATGTTCCAGAAGGCTCTTACTCGACAAACCCATATGACGGTAATGTCAGAATTAAAGAATTTAAGCAAATGATACAGGCTCTGCATGACAGAGGTATCGGTGTTATTATGGATGTAGTTTATAACCACACATACTCCACTGATTCATGCTTACAAAATACTGTTCCTAACTACTACTACAGAATTATGAACAACGGTATTTGGTACAATGGTAGCGGATGTGGTAATGAAACTAAATCTGAAGCTCCTATGTATAGAAAGTATATGATAGATTCTGTTACATATTGGGCTAAGGAATATCACATTGATGGTTTCCGCTTTGACCTTATGGGATTGCACGACTATGAAACAATGAATTTAATTCGTGAATCATTGGATAACCTTTACGACGATGGAAGTGGCAAAAGCCTCATAATGTATGGTGAACCATGGACCGGCGGATCAAGCGGAATAGCTTCTTCTAATCAAACTATAAAAGCAAATGCATCTAAAATAAGCGAGAGAATTGGTTTCTTTAATGATCCCTACAGAGATGCTGTTAAGGGTAGCACCGAGGGCTCTGACGGTGGATTTGTTCAAACAGGTTCTGCTAAGTTTGCAAACATTCTTAAAGCAGGATTGAGCGGTAACGTGGCAGGAACCTTCTCAAATGGCTGGACTGCTGTTGCACCTTCCCAGAGCGTACTTTATCAGTCTGCTCACGATAACCTCACATTGTTTGATAAATTTGTAGCTTCACTGTCATTAGGCAGCTATGATGAATATAGCAAAGAGGCCGAAAAGCTTACAATGCTATCTGAAGCAATAACACTTACAGGTAACGGTATACCTTTTGCTCTGGCAGGTGAAGAATTCTGCAGAACCAAAAATGGTGAAAAGAATAGCTACAATTCTCCTGATACAATCAATGCTATTGGTTGGGAACGCACAAAGACATATTCTACATCTACAGCATACTATAAAGGACTTCTTCAAATAAGAGATGCCTATTCCCCATTTACAGACAGTACTAGCACCTCAGCAGGAAGATACTATTTCTGCTATAATGGAATACCTGAAAGCTGTTTGGCATATACAATTGATAACAAAACTAAAAATGCAGACAGCGAGTGGAACTATGTCGGCGTTGTAATAAATGCCGGTGATAGTAGCACAAAGATTACACTTGAAGGCTATGAGACCATGCCAAAGGATTGGGTAATCATTGCTAATGATAAAACTGCAGGATTGAAAAGTCTTGGTGAGGTTAAAAATGGAGCTATAACAGTTCCTGCAAAATCTGCAATGATTTTGGTCGATAAAGATAGCTTTGAAAAAGCAGATGCAAAAGCTATTGAAACAGTTGCAATTAATGTTAATCATATCAACAAGACAACCGGTGAAACATTAAAGTCAACTAAGAATTTATACCACGTTGGTGACACATTCAGAATTGCTCCTGATAATGATCTCTGCTTTTATTATGATTATGATGGCACAGAGGACACAACAACAGGTATAGTAACATCTGATGGTGCTACAATAAACTTCTATTATAATGAGTCTGATCGCTTTAAAGGTACAGTTACAGTAAATTACCTGGATGAAAGCGGAAACAAGCTGAGAGAACCTATTGTATCAAAAACCTGCGAGGGCGAGTATTATGAGAAGTTCCCTGCAGCAATACAGGGATATGCTCTTGATACAAGCAAGTTGCCAGCCAATATTGTAGGCATTTTTGGTACACAAAACATCGAAATAAACTATTATTACAATAAGCTTGATACTAAATTAACTGTTCATTACTATAACTCAAATAACTGGCCACGTGTATATTTCTATTGCTACACAGTAGATGGAAAAGAAGCACTAAGAGCATGGCCAGGCACTAAGGTTGGCACAAAGGATAACGAGGGATATCATGTTAAAACAGTTGAAAACTTGAGCGCTGCACGTTTCTGTTTCAACAATGGTGCTTCTGAGCAAGACCCAGCAGCAAATATGCCTGGATATGAGGCTGCAGGCGAAGTTTGGATTAAAGACGGAATCACAACCTTTAACTGTACAGTTGTAACAAGCTATGTAGATGTAAACGGTAAGAAAGTAGCTGAAGATGATGTTCAAGAGCTAAAAAATATCGACAGCAATACTACATATCTTACAACTAAGAAGAATATGCCCGAATACACGTCTGTGGTAACACCGGCTAACAGCTTAGGCTATTGCACACCTGGTACAATAAATGTAGTTTATGTATACAGTGGTGAACAATATCCTGTAGATGTCGTTCCAACAAAACGTGTATTTGGCGATATCAATAATGACAATAACATCACACTTGTTGACGTTACAACCCTGCAAAGATATATCGCAAAGCTCACTAAACTTGATGATGCTTCAATAAAATCTGCTGATGTAAACGCTGATGGTGACATTACACTCGAAGATGTAGTTGATATACAAAAATATATCGCATTATTACTATCCGAATTTGAATCTGGTCAATATTTTTATGTTGAAGCTGAAGTAGATACTTCTACAGATTCAGAGGATACAGATTCCGATTCAAATTTGGAATCTGATACAGAAACTGAAACGGACACTTCTTTAGGCACATATGACAGTGATACAGAGACAGAAAGTGATACCGAATATTCTAGCATCATTCGTATTTACTTTAACAACTCGAAAGATTGGAAAAAAGTAATGATTTACGCTTGGAATAGTGATCCATTTGATGAACTTCAGATATGGCCTGGTGCAGAGATGGAATTAGTTGAAGACACTCAAAGTGGAGATTCATTATATTACTTTGATCTTGATCTGAATAAATATGATATGATCATTTTCACAAACGGTTCGGAACAAACTGTTGATATTGATGTAACATCTGTGGAAGATTCATCAGAATTCAGATTGATTGACCAGGATGGTTTTGGTCACTATAACGTAGAAATAATCCCATAATATTTTCATACATTAATTTATATTGTATTTACAGGGAACCAACCTCTATAGCGGTTGGCTCCCTGTTTTATTCTGTATACGAAAAAGCACTGTGACATATCTGCCACAGTGCTTAGGGTTATATTTCTTAAATAAAGAATATGCTACTTGCGATTAACAACTGTCCTAAATAATACAATGATAGATTTGTGATGCGCAATGAAAACTTTTGAGTTGAACCAAATGTATTAAAGATTAAAACAATATCTGATATTGTAAATAACACCGCTCCTATCGCATATAACCAAGTAACAGTTGATGGACTTGTGATGAGATTTCCTATAGCAATTGCTGTCATAATCACCACTGCGCCAAGATAAAAGATACCAAAGATTTTAAAAGCTATCTTAACCTGCATGGTTTTAAATATGTATGCTAAAATTGCGGCAGCAATCACTGCTCCAATGATGATGCACGGCAAGAGATTTGTACTAAGCGGTATGAGTGCTACAAGATAGAGAATATGTCCTGCGAGAAATGCCGCTATACCTAAAAGGAATATCTTTTGACCTATCTTTTCAAATACAAATCTAAGGTTTAAAAGAATATCACCCACTGTGCCTAAGATAAGTCCTATTAAAACAGACTTCGCAAAAGAAATGTTTGTAGCTGACGAAAAAGCTATTGCACCGATTGTCGTGAACACAGCAGAAGCACAGCCCTTGAGGAATACCGCCGGCACATATTTTTTCTTATGCTCTACCATGATAAAAGTCGCTTGAATAAATATGCCTAAAACACATAAAAGAATAATTGGTAATTCCATATTAACCTCCATTTTTTAATAGTGCTACTGATACATCGTTGACATTTGTTCCTGTAGCACCTGTAAATATTAGTCCGTCACACGCCTTGAGCGCATTGTATGCATCATTGTTAGAAAGCGCTGTTGCTATATCAATGCCTTGTTTAGAGAGTCTATCCGCCGTGGTGCTGTCCACATAGCCTCCTGCGGCATCTGTGGGACCATCTGTGCCATCTGAACCTACCGAAAACACAGCTGTATTAGCAATTCCCGCAATATACTGTGCAGCTGAGAGTGCAATTTCCTGATTGCGTCCACCTTTTCCATTGCCTGTGATATGAACCACTGTTTCGCCACCTATTATAAATGCAAGTGGTTTTTTTGAATCTGCATTTTCATTTACCTTTTGCGCAAGAATTTTACCTGCTTCACGTGCTTGACAGGCGATATGATCAGATAGGATAAACGGCTCGTATCCAAGCTCCGCACAGGCTTCTGAGGCAGCAAGCACTAACTCCCTTACACTACCGGTAACCTTTGTAATGACGTTTGATATTTTTTTTGGAGTTTCTGAGTTAAGACAATCCAAAGCATCAGGTGAAATGTTAATGTTATACTTCTCTATAATTCGCAGGGCATCCTGACAAGTACTACTATCAGGATAAGCAGGACCGGATGCAATCATATCCAGAGGATCACCAATAATATCAGATAATACAATAGTGAATATCTTAGCAGGAAAACAATGCAACGCAAAGCGTCCGCCTTTAACCTGAGATAGACGTTTTCTTATGGTGTTTATCTCCACAATATCTGCACCACACGCAAGCAACTGAGAAGTTATACTCTGCAGCTCCTCTGCACTGACAAATGGTTTTTCAAATAATGCGCTTCCGCCTCCTGAAAGTAAAAAAATGACTGTGTCGTTTTCACATAGCTTATCAGTCAACTTTAAAACTTCGTTTGTGGCAAAAAAAGTATCATCATCTGGCACCGGATGACCAGCTTCATATATTCTAAGCTTTCCGATTTCGCCCATAGAATATCCATGCTTTGTAATAACAATGCCATCATCAATTTTATCGCCAAGCACCTCGTATGCCGATTGTGCCATATTCCATGCAGCTTTGCCCACAGATACAAGCAACAGCCTGCCATCTGAAAAAAACACGCCATCAAGAGCACGTCTAACAGCGGAGTCCGGCAAAACATGACGAATAGCATTTTTTACTATGTAGTCACATTCTAAACGAAGATTCATGGGTGTCACATCCTTTTCAACTCATTTTGAATCTAAATAACTAAGCAATTTTAGACAACCTTGTATAAAATGTGGACAATATTAAGCCGTTCTTTATTCATAAATTTTATTATTGTTTTTTTACCCTAAATCTTTCAGATTTTATAATGCAAAGAACGTTTTCTGTACATTGGTTAACATCATTGTTCACAACAATATAATCATATTTAGAGGACTCTTGCATTTCAAGCTCGGCTTTTTTTAAACGTTTTTCAACGACATCTTCTGCTTCTGTTCCCCTTGATACCAGACGCTTTTTTAACTCTTCCATTGATGGTGGTGCAATAAAGATACTCACAGCATGAGGGGCAACCCTTCTTATGCTCTCTCCACCTTGGATATCTATTTCAAGAATAACATCTTTTCCTTTTTCTAGATTATCTTCAACTGCCTGTTTTGGCGTTCCATAGAAATTATCACAATATCCTGCATATTCAAGCAAGCCATCAGACTTTATTAATTCTTCAAATTTCTCTTTACTTATAAAATAATATTCTCTACCATCTACTTCTCCCTCTCTTGGGGCTCTGGTGGTAGCAGAAACAGAAAGTATAACTTTCTCATCCCTTTTTAGCATTTCCTTTACTATTGTTCCTTTTCCAGCACCGGATGGACCTGAAATAACAAACAAATTACCCTTATTACTCATCCTGTATATTCTCCTCACCATTTAATCTTGAAGAAATTTGTTTCAGACTAGATGCCGATAAAATCACATGATCACTATCTGTTATAATTACAGATTGTGTCTTTCTTCCGCACGATGCATCTATCAACTTCCCACGTTCTCGTGCCTCTGTGATTATTCTCTTAATTGGTGCGGCATCCGGGCTTACAACTGTTAGTATCTTGTCAACAGAAATAAGATTGCCATAGCCAATGTTTAAAAGTTGCATATCATTTTTTATACATAGTATTCACTATGTACTTTTCTCCTATATTATTCGATATTCTGAATTTGTTCTCTTATCTTTTCAAGCTCTGATTTTACATCTACAACTATATGGGCAATCTCAGAGTTTGTTGCCTTGGAACCAATCGTATTAATTTCACGGTTCATCTCTTGAAGCAGAAAATCTAATTTTCTTCCTATTGCATTATCATCATTCAATGTTATTTCAAGCTGATCGAAATGACTTCTTAGGCGAACTGTTTCTTCGTCAATAGCTACCTTATCAGCAAATATAGCTGTCTCTGTAAGTATTCTTTGATCATCAAAGCTGTTATTTTCAAGCATAGAGCGAAGCTTTTGCTCCAAACGCTCTCTATAGGCTATCACAGTTTCAGGAGATTTCTCTTCTATTAAACTAACCATATCAAGTATTCCGTGTGCTTTTTCGAGTATATCATTTTTAAGTCTTTCACCCTCCACTATGCGCATACTTAACAGATTTGCTAGGGCAATATCGCAGGCTTGACTAACACAACTCCATATTTTTTTTTCATCTGCCGGAGCTTTTCTCACTGTAAGAACATCCGGGAAACGTGTAATCATTGAAGCGGTAATATCTCCGGATAGAGAGTATTTTGCTTTAATGTCATTTAAAGCGGATACGTATCCCTCAACCAAGCTGTTATTTACCTCTACAGCACACGGGGCTTCTTCTAAAAAAGTAACATTAAGAGAAACATCTACTTTACCCCTGGAAATTCTAGATTGAATATGGTTCTTTAATTTCTCATCCAAAAATCCATATCCTCTGCCGGTACGACAGTTAAAATCAAAATAACGATGATTAACTGTTTTTATCTCTATATTTATACCAATATTTTCTATAGTACCTTCATATCTACCAAAGCCGGTCATACTTTTTATCATTTTTATCATTCCTTATCCCAATAAATTTAGTTAATTTTATCATTATTTGAATAATATTTCAATAGATGTTTGGAAAATAATAAATAAGGCAATATTAACAAAAAAGTGGGAAAAAGCTGTTGAATAAATTTTAAAATTGGTTTATAATGTAATAGAATTGGTTTTGATTTTTTCACAAATTTACGACAAGGAGAAAGCTTTTTGAGAGTTGTAAATATATATACTGATGGTGCTTGCAGTGGCAATCCCGGCCCAGGAGGCTGGGGTGCAATACTTGAATACGGTGAGCATATAAAAGAAATATCCGGTGGCTGTGCTGATACTACTAACAATCGAATGGAGCTTACTGCTGTAATTGAGGCACTGCAACTTTTGAAAGAACCATGCGAGGTCAATCTTTTTAGTGACTCTAAATATGTGTGTGATGGTCTTAGCAAAGGCTGGGCCATAGGCTGGAAAAAAAGAGGTTGGAAAAAAAGCGATGGCAAGCCGGCACTTAATCCCGAATTATGGGACAAGCTCCTCTATTACAATGATGTTCACAAAATAAATGTACATTGGTTAAAGGGCCACAATGGTCATCCTAAAAATGAACGCTGTGACACACTGGCAGTAGAAGCAATCAAAAAAATCAATCAATAACATAACATTGATCTTACATATTTTGAAAGGAGGAATACCGCAAGGTAATAATTATGGTAAAAAAAATATATGCTGACAATGCAGCGACTACCGCATTGTCGCCAAAGGTTTTAGATAAAATGATGCCATATCTCACAGAGATTTATGGCAATCCATCAAGCATTTATGAAGAGGGAGTTAAAGCTAATAACGCTATTAATGTAGCAAGAGAAGAAATAGCAAAATGTATCGGTGCATCTCCCAATGAAATATACTTCACATCAGGCGGTAGCGAAGCAGATAACTGGGCTATCAAAGGCGCTGCCCATTTGATGCTAAAAAAAGGTAAAAAACACATTATATCAAGTGCTTTTGAGCATCACGCAGTGTTGCACACACTAGATGCATTAAAAAGAGAAGGCTTTGAGATCACATTACTTGATGTGCATGAAGATGGTATTGTGCGCCCTGAGGACTTAGAAAACGCAATCAGAGAAGACACAGGTCTTGTAACAATAATGTATGCAAATAACGAAATAGGCACGATACAGCCTATATCCGAACTCGCAGAAATTTGTAAAAATCACAACATTATTTTTCATACCGACGCAGTTCAGGCTATTGGAAATGTAGAGATAGACGTACACAATCAAAATATTGATATGCTTTCTCTAACAGGTCATAAATTTCATGGACCTAAAGGCTGTGGCGCTCTATATGTAAAAAAAGGACTCAGAATCCCTAATCTTATAGATGGCGGAGCACAGGAAAATGGTAGACGTGCAGGCACAGAGAATGTGGCTGGTATCGTAGGACTTGCTGAGGCTCTTAAACTGGCAATAGCCGGTATGGACGAGCGAAACAAAAAACTGACTGCTATAAGGGACAAAATTATAGACGGTTTGCTCAAAATCGAACGTTCCAGATTGAACGGAGATCCTGTGAAGAGATTACCGGGTAATATAAATATGTGCTTTGAGGGCATTGAGGGAGAATCATTACTATTAAATCTTGACTTAAAGGGAATATCAGCATCATCCGGCTCGGCTTGTACATCTGGTTCACTTGATCCAAGCCACGTGTTGCTCTCAATAGGTCTTCCACATGAAATAGCACATGGATCTATGCGTCTATCATTTAGCGATGACAACACTATGGAGGATGCTGACTACATCTTAGAGACAGTGCCACCCATCATAGAAAAGCTTCGTGCAATGTCACCGCTGTGGGAAAAGATAAAAAAAGAAGAAGCTTTGAAATTTTAATAGGAAATAATTTAGAAGGGATGTTATAAATCATGGCATATAGTGAAAAGGTAATGGATCATTTTGCTAATCCAAGGAATGTAGGCGAAATTGAAAACGCTGACGGTATAGGTGAAGTGGGTAATTCAAAATGCGGAGATATCATGAAAATGTATATCAGGGTAGAAAACAATATTATTGTAGACGTTAAATTTAAAACATTTGGATGTGGAGCTGCTATAGCAACCAGTTCAATGGCAACTGAGCTTATAAAAGGAAAATCTATAGACGATGCCTTAAAGCTCACAAATAAAGCAGTTATGGAAGCTCTTGATGGTTTGCCACCAGTAAAGGTGCATTGCTCTGTGCTTGCTGAACAAGCTATCAAAGCAGCTGTTTCAGATTACTACACAAAGCTTGGTATCGATCCTGAACCAATAGTAGGTCATATTCATACAGAAGACTGTGAGCATGGCTGCTGTAACGCATAATTATTAAGTAATAAAGAGCAGTTTTTATAATTGCTCTTTATTATTTTTTAGAATAATCTTACCTGTAGCAGTTATTGCAGCTGTTGGGATACATTCTCCCAAGGATTTTATATTTTCGTGTGAATAGAGTGCATTTATAAAATGACTGACATTAATATGTTTGGGGCAAAGATTTGTATATTTTTCAGGAAATGACACACAATATTTATAAATAATAGTAGCATTGCTGTATGTTTGATTTGACACACCTGTGAAAATAACGCTTCTCTCGCCTGCTATATAATCTTTTGGCAATTCATCCGGAGACAATATTATATTGTATAATGATAATGTTTCTGGATTTTTGTTATGAATAATTGATGCACCATAGTTGTGATAAACATTTTGAGCAAATTCAGAGTAAAGAGCCGTATTATCACTTATAACTGATAAACATGAGGCTTTTCTTATAATTTGCTCTGCTACCGATATATACTTCCCATATTTATCATATAGTGCTATGGTGGTTTTATTAGTGCCTACCTCATTTTTTATAAACTGCATAAACGCATTAACGCATGTTGCCTTATTCAGATTGATACTATCATTTTGAAATGGTATATCGGGAAATAGAACCTGATCTTTCTCTGGGCATAGCAGATATTCACCTGATTGTATTAATTTTTTTAGCAGTCTACGGTCTCTTTTATTTTTTGGAGACACGTTTAGATAAGCAATCTTTGTCTGATCTACTTGAGTATAAGTTACACGTTTTTTTCGCTGACAGCAATTAAAAAATCGAGCAGAAGGCTCTTCTACAGTTAAGATATATATCACAATTTCACTTCTCGCTAAACAAATATATAAAATATTATTTAAAAGGAATGATTTATATGCCAGCATGGCTAAAGGATTCTGTTTTTTATGAAATATACCCTCAATCTTTTTTTGATAGTAATGGTGACGGCATCGGAGATATAAACGGCATATATGAAAAGCTAGAATATATCAAGTCACTTGGATTTAATGCAATTTGGATTAATCCATGCTTTGATTCACCATTTATGGATGCCGGCTACGATGTGCGTGATTATTATATGGTTGCACCCAGATACGGAACAAATGACGATCTAAAAAAATTATTTGAAAAAGCCCACAGCATGGATATGAGGATACTTCTTGATCTTGTTCCCGGTCATACATCAAATAGTCACCCATGGTTTGAACAAAGCAAGAAACCAGAAAAAAACGAATACTCAAACAGATACATCTGGACTAATAGTGCATGGGAAGCACCACCGTCATATAGACTGGAATGTGGTATAACAGATAGAGATGGAAATTATCTGGTGAATTTTTTCAGTTCACAGCCTGCATTAAACTATGGTTTTTATGAAATTACTCATCCGGATTGGCAAATGTCTTACAAATCAGATGAATGTAAAAAAACTGTAGAAGAAATTAAAAACATTATGCGCTTTTGGCTGGATATGGGTTGTGATGGATTTCGTGTAGATATGGCTGATTCTTTAGTCAAAAACGATGATGAAAAGATAGCTACAGCCGAGATTTGGAAAGATATTAGAGCGATGCTTGATGAGTATTATCCTGAAGCTGTTCTTGTTTCTGAATGGTGTTGCCCTAAGAGGTCATTGAATTGTGGTTTCCATGCAGATTTTTATTTAGACCATAAGGGAAATGGCTATAATATTGCGTTCAGAAGTGGAGATTCAAAAAGCAATAATAATTCATTTTTCAGTAAAAATGGAGATGGCGATATAACTCCTCTCGTGAACGAGTTAATCTCAGACATAGCTAACACAAAGGGAAAAGGCTATGTTAGTTTTATTACAGGCAACCACGACGTTAAGCGTATTAGCCATCTATATGATGAAACAGAGCTAAAAATAGCATACTGCACACTGTTTTTGTTGCCTGGAGTTCCATTTTTATACTATGGTGATGAAATAGGAATGAGATATATTGATTCATTAACAAGCAAGGAGGGCGGATTTCACCGCACGGGTTCCAGAACACCTATGCAATGGAACGATGGTAAAAATCTTGGATTCAGTGAAACTGATTGCGATAAGCTATATCTTCCTGTTGATAATTCAAAAGATGCACCAACCGTGCTATCACAATTAAATAACGAAAATTCACTTTTAAATACTGTAAAAAATATAATTGCAATCAGAAGAAGTACCAGTGATTTTAGCGCAGATGGAGATTTTGAAGCCTTATATGCTGAGAAAAATAAATATCCATTTATCTTTAAACGTGGAAATCACATAGTATGCGTAAATCCATCCCAGCGCACTGAAGCTGTGAATATCAATGTTGATATTGAATCAGAGCTGTTTATGATAGGCAACGTTAATTATGATAATGGAATTATGACTACTCAACCTCAAAGCTTTGCTGTTTATAAACTTAAATAATTTCACCAAATAAAGAAGAGCATAGACAATTCCCATACTTTATATAATTAGTTCTAAGTATTGGGATATCTATGCTCTTTTTTTATTTTTAGATATGAATTAACCAAATAAAAATAATATAAATATAGAAAAAAAATAATTACTATGGTATAATTAGTAAAATATATTTATGTTGGGAGGTTTCGCACTATATGTGCGGAATTACATATGTCTATAAAAATTAATTTAGGCGATTGGAATGGAGTCTTCGCTGTGCCATCAAGCGTAGTGGATAAATATATAAAAATTGCCGGTGCAACACAGCTAAAGGTGCTTTTATATGTGCTGCGTTACAGCGGAAACACAGATATAACAATAAATAAAATATCAGAAGAGCTTAATATTTCTGCAGATGATATAAAAGATGCTATTGGATTTTGGATTTCTGTGGGTTTGATAAAAAATACAGAAGACGGACTCGCACCTGCCGATCCACAAATCATAAATTCGGCTGATATATCACTATATGAAGAAACAAAAAAAGCCATTGCTGAAGAAAATAAGACAACACCTGCACCACGAATTGTCACAAAAACACAACGACCAGACGCTAATTTTGTATCAAGCAGGATCGCAAACGATCCCGAAATAGCGTTTATGATGCAAGAAGCTGAGATGATACTCTCAAGGCCTCTATCCGGAGGCGATAGCAGTAGTCTTATTATAATGCACGATACTGATGGATTACCTGTTCCGGTTATATTAATGATTCTTCAATACGTTATGAGCATTGGAAAAGGAATGAAATATGCTGAAACAGTTGGTGCTTCATGGTCAGCAGACGGTATTAATACTATAGAACAGGCAGAGCAAAAAATAAAGATACTTAATAATTCTAAACAAGCATGGAAAATTATACAGGAGTTATTTGGGCTGGAATCCCATTCCCCATCTGAAAAGGAAAAGCTTAATGCCACACATTGGGTGTGTGATATGGGATTTTCAAGAGAAGTTTTGCGTGCTGCATATGAAATATGCATTGATGCGAAAGGAAAATATCTTCCAAACTATGTAAACAAGGTTCTTACCACATGGTATTCAAAAGGAATAAAAACTATAGAGCAAGTCAAATCCGATTCAAATCCAAAAGATAAAAACAAATCACAGGGAACCAGTGGCATGGGTGGTAAACCCTCCTTTGATCTGGCTGAATTTGAAAATAGTAGTTTGTTTGATGATTAAATTTATATTTTAATACCACAAAACGAAAGGAATATTACTATATGGGATATCCTAAAAATATATACGATGAAGCTGACAAAATAATGATGCAAAGACGAAATAAAGCTAAAAGTGAACTTATGCATAGGCAGGAGAAGATATATAAAGAGCTACCTGAAATTCAGGTTATGGAAAATCAAACTGCTTCCCTATCTACTCAGGCTATACGATGTGTTATTTCAGGCAAGTTTGATCGTAATATGTTAGAACAGTGCAAATGTCAGAGTTTAGAACTACAATCAAAAATCAAGGAAATGCTTGTTGCGAATGGATATGATGAAAATGCACTCGATGAAAATTATTATTGTGAGAAGTGCAAAGATACGGGATATATCGACGGTATTATGTGCGATTGTATGAAAATCTTGGTTAAAGAGACAGCCTGCAAAACGCTGAGTAGTATGTCTAGTGCAAATGACTGCAGTTTAGACAATTTTTCACTTGAATATTATCCTGATGTAAAGATGGAAAATTCAAAAATATCACCACGAACAAAAATGTCAAGAATTTTTGAATACTGCAAAAATTATGTTAAAAATTTTAACACAAATGCTCATAGTATACTGATGCAAGGTGCAACAGGTCTTGGAAAAACCCATCTATCCATTGCTATGGCTTATGAGATAACAAAAAGAGGATATGGCGTTATATACTGCTCTGCTCCCGAAATTATGAGGCAACTGGAACAAGAATATTTTGGAAAAGCAAACTCCGAAAATAAAACTAATGATACTGAGTCTGCTCTAATAGAATGTGATCTCCTAATTGTAGATGACTTAGGCACAGAATATTCAAATAAATACAATCAATCTGCTATTTACAATATAATAAACTCTCGAATTAATATGAATCGTCCAACCATTATAAGTACAAACCTCAATGCCACAGAGCTTAACCAACTATATGGAATGAGATTTGTTTCAAGGATGATAGGTGAATTTGACAAACTTGATTTTGTAGGATCTGATATTCGTCAAATAAAATCCCGAAGTTAGTAAATAGCCTTCCCGGAGAACAAAAATGTACAACAACACAAACTTAACTAAAAATTTCTATACGCCACAACTATCTCAAAAAGCACTTATAAAAAAAGATATGTCTAAAATAAGTAGTGGATTGATGCTTGCATATCTTATTATTACTGTAATTAGCTCTATCTTTTCTATTTTTAGCTTAGATAGCTTTCTCGACCTAACATCAGGTGGGAGCACGCTGATGCTGTATGTACTAAACGGAATTGCATTAACTGTATCTTTACCTATAGGAGCCTATTATATTTGTCATTCATCAGGTACAAGACTAAGCAATGTTATAATAATAAAAAAATTAGGATTTAAAAACACAACTCTATATGTACTTGCTGGTCTTGGTGTGTGTATGTTTGCAAATTTCTTAGTGGAGTTTTTTTCTATTATTGGAATGTTTTTTGGAGTAGATATAGCTTCGGGTACACCGCAAGATTTTTATTATGGCAACAGTCCAGTTTATTTTCTTTTATCAATGCTGTCTATATCAATTGTTCCCGCCCTTGTAGAGGAATTTATTTTTAGGGGGGCTATTCTAGGTGTATTAAGAAAGCACGGTGATGGATTTGCTATTATTATGTCATCATTATTGTTTGGCTTGTTACACGGAAACTTTGTGCAAACACCATTTGCGTTCTTAGTTGGTCTTGCCTTAGCATATTTGACTGTTTGCACCGGATCTATGGTACCTTCTATGATAGTTCACTTTATAAATAATGCCATATCTGTTGTGTTTTCTGTATTTGGAGCGAACTTAAACGAGGTTTTGTTCTCTACATTATATTTGATAGTATGTTCGTTACTTATTACTCTGGGCATAATGAGTTATTTTTCATTATCAAAAATTAATAAAGATATGCTAAAATTTGATAATGAGAAAACACAGTGTTTGAGCTTTTCAAAGAGAATACTATACGCCATCACTGAACCCTGGACTATTGTGTTTTCTGTTTTAATGATTGGCTCATGTATTTTACTTTTGGTGAGTGATTTCCTTGTATAACGAAGATTTTATGAAACTGGCTATTGATCTATCAAAAATAGCTATGGAAAAAAATGAGGTTCCTGTAGGTGCAGTGATTGTACGAAAAAATGAATTAATATCTTCCGGATATAATCACAGCGAAAACAAAAAAAATGCTCTTTATCATGCAGAGCTGATCGCCATTAACAATGCCTTCGACAAACTAAAAACGGACAGACTAAATGATTGTGACTTATATGTCACATTAGAGCCATGTGCTATGTGTGCAGGGGCAATTATAAACTCAAGAATAAAAAATGTTTATTTCGGAGCTTATGACAAGCGTTTTGGATGTTGTGGATCACTCATAAACCTTTTTGAGAAAGAATTTAATTATCGTCCGTCATATTATGGAGGTTTATTAGAAGAGGAATGTTCTCAAATTTTATCTGATTTTTTTAAACAGATAAGAAATACAAAGCAATAAAAAGAACCCATAAAAAAATTTTTTTATCTCGTTTTACTAGCTATTTATTAGCATCTAAACATTTGTTACAAATTAAAAGCCGAACTCTGTATCTTCGACAATAACTTTTTAGCAACCTCTCAACTCTCCCACACTCAGGCATTAAGAGCCAATTTCGACTAATTTTTTATACAAAATATAGTATTATATAAGAGAAAAATAGACTATAAGAAAATTTTAAACTAATTTCCAGTGACCATTAGATAAATTATAGGACAGAATTTCGTATTTCCTAAAAAACTATTGACATAAAAATATAACCGTGTTATAATTTCACTGTTGTTACAGATTCGACATATTTCTGTAACCTACACTTGGATAAAATTGAGAGGTACTATATATGAGCGAACGTTTTTCTTTTGAAACATCCGGATTATGCTGTGTTGTTAAAAAAGTAGATAACAGAAATGTTAATCTGAATTTCAAAGATAATTTTTCTTGTCTATTTGAAACGAACTACAATTTCAGATCCTATGAGGAGATGTGCGCTGTAGTTAGGTATATTTGTAATAATAATTTAGATATCATCCATATTCCGGAAGTACTTTCGGAGTACTCAAACTGTCCTACTCTATTTGTTGAAAGCATCAAGCAGTAACTTATATGTTTGCAAATGAAGCAAATTTATCTTGTATTAGTTAAAAAATCAGCATAAGACCTATATTGGTCAGATGCTGATTTTTGTTTTGGTCAATTATAAGTTTTTACAAAAGTCTTTTAAATATTGACGGAAGCTTTCGCCGATTTCTGGATGCTTAAGTGCTTGTTCTACAGAAGCCTGCATTATTCCAAGCTTATTTCCCATATCATATCGTGTACCCTCATACTCTACGCCAAGCATTCCTTTTTGCCTTGCGAGTTCTCGCATTGCGTCTGTTAATTGTATTTCACCACCGGCTCCAGGCTTAATAGTGTCGAGAATATCAAAAATATCCGGAGTGAGAATACATCTTCCTAAAATAGAATAAATGGATAGCACTTCCTCCGGTGTTTGAGGCTTCTCAATCATATCCGTACATTTAAATATATTATCGTGAAGATTTTCCACCTTTAGGCTACTATATTTATGTATATCTTCCTCTTTAACCTTTTTAATGCCAAGTACGCCCAATCCATACTCATGATATGCCTTTATGAGCTGACCACAAGCAGGATTATCACCAACTATAACATCATCTCCGTATAATACTGCAAAGGGTTCATTACCGGTAAATGATCTTGCGCAGCTTATAGCATGACCTAAACCCTTAGTTTCCTTCTGGCGTATAAAGTAGATATTAGCCAGCTTAGAAATATCTACAACCTCTTTGAGCATTGAGTCCTTATTTTTTGATGATAGGTTAAATTCTAGCTCCGGAACCCTATCAAAATGATCCTCAATCAGTCCTTTGCCTCTATTTGTAATAATCAAAATATCTGTAATACCGGATTTGACAGCTTCTTCTACAATAAGCTGAATAGCGGGCTTATCTACAATAGGGAGCATTTCTTTAGGCATTGCCTTTGTTGCCGGTAAAACTCTTGTGCCTAGACCTGCGGCAGGGATAACTGCTTTTGTAACTTTCATATTTATTCGTCCTTTCATTCTAAATTAATTTATGAAATATGGAATATAATTTATTATCATTGTACATATCAAAAGGCATATTGCAATTTTGGTGTTTACACCACCTGAGGTCTGTAACTTGTCAGAGGACGATTCACCAAGGCCGTTGTCCTCTGATTTTATTTTTTTAATATGATCCATACAATGCTTATAATATATTTTATTACCAAAAATTCCTAAAATAATACTAATACCATATCTTATCATATCAAGCACAGAAGGCAAAAAATAAAGTATCTTGTCTGTCAAAGATAGCTTATCCATTTCAATCATAATTTGAGGCATATGTTGCTGTATATCTGCTACAGATGAACTAGAAGAAATACCGGCATTTTGCAATAATTTTGTGGCAATATCAACTGTGTAAGCATTGTTTATAAAAAGTGAGCCAATCATCAAAAGTCCAATAATAGCTGTTATTATGGCACCTTTGATATATTGCTTTCTATATAACATCCACCCACCGGAAAAAATCATTGCTGAAAAATTAAATTTTCCTATTCCACCTTTTTTGCTTATCTTGTTAAAAACATTAATATAGTATTGTGTATTGACTTTTACATATTTAGCTGTTTCTCCTGCTGTAATATTCCCTTTAAATACTTCGTCGGGATTAACACCTGCCATTGGATCAAACATATTAAACATCTGAGAGGGGTCATTAAAATCACTTTTCTGATTTGCATTATTAAGCGATCTGCCACATCTTTCGCAGAAAAGGGCATTTTTACGATTATTATGCTTGCAAAACGGACAAACGATATTATCAGTAGACTCTGAATTTTCGTTATTAACATGATTATTTGAGTCTTCATATGAATAGCCCTCTATATGCAAATTCTTAAAAACACACTCCCCTACCGAATCGTAGCATGCTCTATGGTAAGGAGTTCCACAATCCGGACAAACCACCACATCGTCAGATTCCTCAAACTTATTATTACATATCGAGCATGACTTTCCAGTGTATTTCATAAAACACCTCTTGAATAATTATATATCATAAATGAATTGTATCAAATTTTACCAAAAACTTCAATACATTTTGAATTATTTAAAGATATTGAATTTTACAATCATTATAACACTTTTAACACATTCATAAATTGCGATAATATTATTAAAAAACTAAAATTAAAAATAGAAAATTTTATAATATAATATCCCATTTTTCCCGGATTATGTTTATTAAATTCACGAAAAGTAATTAAACTAGCTAAAGATGCTATCAATGTTCCAACTCCACCTATATTTACGCCAACAAGCAACTCAGAATAATTATTGGTAAATTGTGAAAGCAATATTGCAGTTGGCACATTACTAATAAACTGACATGATAATGTGCTAAAAAGAAGAGTGTTTTTTTTCATCAAGAAAGAAAATATATTTTTTACTGCTTCTATTCTAGACATATTTCCTGAAAATATAAAGAAAAAAACAAAAGTAAAAAGCAATGGATAATCTACCATTGTCAAAGCCTTTTTGTCAACAAAAAATAAGGTAATTGGTATCACGATTAGTCCTATCCAATATGGTATACCCCTGAATACGATAGCAATTGCTAATGCAAAAAGGCATAGATATAGTAAAGCTTTCTTACTATCAAAATAATCATTGTGTTCCTCAACATAAAGCCTTTCAGGTTTTACAAAAATAAAACAACATAAGGTTATCATAGCTATTGAAAGTAGAAAAGGTGGTGTCATTATTAGAATAAATTCAGAATTAGGTATATTATACTTTGTATATAAATAGAGATTTTGAGGGTTTCCAAAAGGAGTGAGCATACCACCCAGATTAGCAGCTATGTTTTGCATAATAAATGTGAATGCCATATATTTTTGCTTGTTTGTGCTGGAGAGTATAAAATACCCAAGTGGTAAAAATGTAAGTAATGCCATATCGTTTGCTATGAGCATAGAACCTAAAAAAGTAATATAGATCAAAACTAAGATACACATACGCAGGTTTTTAAAAGCACTTACAACCTTTTGAGCTAGTATGTAAAAAAAACTAATATTTTTTAATGCACACACGACTGCTAATACACAAAAAAGACACGTGAGTGTTTTAAAATCAAAATATTCTATATACTCACGGTCTATAGGAACAAAAAAGCTTGTTAAAAAAGCAGATAGAAAGGCAATTACCATTACAATATTCTTTTTGATAAATGATATAAATATGCTTATTTTGGAATTAGCTTGAGATTTCATATTATATTTCCTTTTTTAAATAATAAATCAACCTGTACATGATAACACAATATAAAGTCTTATGCAATCAAAAAAACAAAATAATATAGCTCGTTCTTATCAGATAAAATATCCTATAAGCACGAGCTTTTAAATGTTAAACAAATTAAGAGTTAAGATTCAAATAATAAGGTATATTCATCATTCTCTAACAAATAAACTGCTTCAAAATCCATATCAATCAACTCACGATGCGGGGAGTCTGACTCATAGATCAAACAAGTTCCACAAGATGAGCTTATTTTTCTTGGAATTGGAGCTATTTGTGATGTTATGGAGATATCTTGTAGCTTTTTCTTTGTAGATATCGCACCATAATGTGTGAAGAAAGTAATAAGATAGCTATTCAAAACACAGTACCTCAATATTATTTTTTTGTAAGAACAATATTAAAGTCTTCACCGTTTTCCTTAACTTCAACTGAATAGCTGTTATTATCAGCAAATCTTGAAATATTTTCAACTGCACACTGATTATCTACAACTATCTCTATCTTATCAGGGTGATTATTTTTGATTTCCTTCTGTGTCAAAACGACTGGAAGTGGGCATGACAAACCTCTTGCATCAATCATTATTTTTTACCTCTCTTTAAGTTTAATAGTGAAATTAATAGAACGATCACAAATCCGATTACAACAGCAATCATACCATTTGATGTAGGACCTTCGCCTGATGATGCCAATCCAAAATTGTGGCACAATGCAGCACCAAAAACCATACCAACAACAGTTATTGCACTGTCTGAATTACCCTCACCTGAAAGAATAAGCTGTCTCAAAGGACATCCGCCAAGTAATACACTAGCCCATCCTACAAGAGTCATTCCGAGGAAATTCCAAATGCCATCGGTATGTGCTATAGCTTGACCATCAAATGAAAACTTAACATTACCCATGATTGCATTACCAATAAGCACTGCAACTAAAACACCTACAAAACCTACAATAAGCTTAAAATCCTTAAACATTACAACGTCTCTCACACCGCCAACAAAACAGAGACGACTTCTTTGTGCCAAAGCGCCAACTACGAGACCTAAAACAAGGGAAACAATAATTGGTGCGTGCATAGAACCAGGGCCCTCTGCGCTTGCAAAGAACAAAGCTGGGAAAACAAGAGTCATAACAAATAGAACAAGTGCTACAACAGGCATTGCAATACCTTCAGCAAGAGTTTGTTTGTATGCTCTTCCCAGAGAAAAGCCTTTCTTTATAAACAATATACCAACGAGTATACCGAAAATAAAACCTACTAAACCAACAATAGCGTTTAAATCTCCTCCGCCAAGTCTGATAACCATTCTAAGAGGACAACCCAAGAACATAAGTGAGCCTATCATTACTATGTTACCTAAAATAAACCTCAAGAAAGGTGATGAACCACCCTTTGGTTTAAATTCCTTACGAATGAGAGCAAAAATGGTAGATCCAAGTATAAGGCCTATAATTTCAGGACGAATATACTGAATTTTACTTTGTAATCCTATACCACCTGTGATATCTCGCAAAAAACAAGCAATACAAAATCCCATGTTTCCTGGATTACCAAGTGCAGACAAAACAATTGCAGCAACACCTGTTATTAGGCCTGCAATTATTATCCAAATATAATCTTTGATTTTTTTCATTGTTTAACCTCCAAATTTAAAAATTAACTCGAGTCATTATTCTTATTTTAGTACAACGAGTAAAATTTGTCAATATATGTTGAAAATTTTATTAAAATTATCTATAACAAAAATAGAACAGCAGCCAAACCTGTTCTAAACAAATTTGACTGCTGTTGTTTATTTATTCAATTATATTGAAAATATTATGGATCAAGATCCGGAATAAGCTTTGCCATGAATTTTTGAATCTCTGTTACATCAATCATGTTTATAGCATCATTGTGATCGCAATCTGAGTTAATCCTTGACATCTTGCCATAGTCTTCATGTGTGCTAAGCTTTGCCATTATCTTCTGAAGTGCTGCCACGTCTTCCATGTTAACCACACCATCACAATTCACATCGCCATAAAGTGGTTTCTCTGGGATAGGCTCATCAGATTCTGTATCAGACTCGGTATCTGATGTTGTATCCGTTGTTGTATCTGTTGTTGTGTCGGTTGTTGTGTCTGATGCAGTATCATTATCACTTACTTCAATTATGTCTCCTCCATCACGACGTTCCCAAATAGCATATAGCTCCAAATCCTCTCCGTCGAGATAGAGGTCTCCACTAGTATGCATTTTCTCATCATAGATTGAAGCTACGTTTTCGTCTTCTCCCCAACCTATGAAGTTATAACCCTCTCTGGTAAACATACAGTCTTCAAAGGTTGCAAATGAACCTGTAGCATAATTTACTGTAAGCTCTGTGAAGCCATCTTCTGATATACCACCGTTTGCATGGTATGTGATCTGATATCCGTCAAGAACCCACTGTGCATAGAGGATAATGTCTTCATCAGGCATATTAAAGGTGTCTAGAGGAGAATAATCTGTGCCTGATCCATCCTTCCTAGTATTCCATTTCACGAATATAAAGCTATCATTATAGAATTTATTTTCGTCTACAGTGATAAGCTGATTATAAACAGTATCTACCACATAGGAATACTTGTCGTTGTACAAGCCTTCTACGCCGTGGTAAGTAATCTTGTGTGAGTTAGGTGTCCACTGTGCCGTTACGGTAGCATCTTTATAACCCATTGTAAATACTCCATCACTGTCGACTGATGATTCTGTACCAGTTACATCCCAACCGGTAAATGTGTAACCATCACGTTCAGGTGGGGTAAGTTGTGTCTGCTCCTGGTACTCAAGATCTGTTGTAATATCGTCGGTTGAACCGTTAATATTACCGCCGTTTAGGTCAAATGTAAGTTCGTAGGTATTGACTGACCATGTTGCGGTTAGAGTTGCATCCTCATAACCCATTGTAAAGATCTTGCTGTTCGCATCAAATGATGCTCCTGCACCAACAAGCGACCAACCTGTGAATGTATAGCCGTTGCGTGTTGGACTAGCTATTTCTTTTGTGGCATTGAAATCCATCTTAAACTGCTGGTTTTCTGTGTTACCAATCCAGGCACCACCGTTTGGAATAACAGTGAGATTGTATTCATTTACTTCCCACTGTGCTTCAAGAGTTATTGTGTCTCCATTTTCATTTGTAAGCTTTTCTACGAGCTGTTCATCTGTGTAGGTGTTACCATCTTCATCTACCCAGCCTACAAATGTGTAGCCAGTCTTCTCAAACTCGTTTTTAGGGAGATTTTCAGGCACATCATACTCGAATTTCTGATCTTCCATCTGACCTGATGTTGCGCCGTTACCATTAAAAGAAATTGTGTACTCATTTACTTTCCACTGTGCTTCAAGGGTAATTGTAGCTCCATCTTCAGTTGTAAGCTTTTCTACAAGCTGTTGATCTGTGTAGGTGTTACCATCTTCGTCTTTCCAACCTGTAAATGTGTAGCCAGTCTTCTCGAATTCATTTTTAGGAAGATTTTCAGGTACATCATATTCTAACTCTTGATCTTCCATCTCGCCGGATGTTGCACCATTACCATCAAAGTGTATTGTGTATTCATGTACTTTCCACTGTGCCGTGTAGGTTTTATCACCTGTATTTCCCTTTTCTATGGTAACAGTTAGTTGAGGTGTTGTTTCATCGCTTTCTGTCCAACCTACAAAATCGTAACCTGTTTTTGTCGGGTTATTTAGTGTAAATGTCGGGGTTTCTAGTGTATATGTTGTTGGATTTGCTGTAGTTACTGTGCCACCATTTAAATTGTATTCGATTGTGTATACTGTTGGTGTCCAGCTAGCGAATACTGTTGATTCGTTACCAAATCCAGCCGCAGCAGCTACCCCTTTAAATCCACTTTCATAGTCTGATCCTGTTGCAGATGTCACTCTGTTTTCATTACCTGTACCATTTGTCACAGTATAGTAGCCCATAAAGGTGTAACCAACTCTTACAGGAGGCACTATTTTATTATTTGTGTATGCTGTAGTACATTCAGCGTCCTCATAGTATGTTGAACCCAAGCCGGATGAACTTGTGTTCGCTCTATCCCATTTTAGATAAACATAATCACTACCACCGGTACCTCCTTGTTTATCAAGTGTAATTTTGCTTATCACTGAATCACTCAACATAAGAACAGGTGATTTCACAGTATTAATTACATCGATTGAATCTGCATCATTTTTTCGGAGTAATGATGCAATACCTATACCCTCAAGTGATGTTGGGTAATTATAGTTTGAGCCTGTTTTTCCGTTTGGATTAAGCTCGGAAACTAATTGTAGTGGAATTGTGATATAATGCTCTACTGCCGGAGCAAGCGAAGATACATTCCATGTAATTACATTGTTAGAAATAGACACATCTGAAAGGGTACAATTACCACCATTTGCAGTGATAGCAGATGTTGTAAAACGCTCAGTATCAAGATTAACCTTGAATGAATAGCCGTCAGCAGTAGCTGCAGAATAGAATGCACTCTTTAAAGCATTTGCAAGATCATTTTCATTAGCTGCGTTGTAAACCATGCCGGTATTGGTGCTGATTGCACCGAGGTATCTTCTCATTTTTGCTGAGTTTGTTCCCAAAAATACGCTTGAAATAGGACAGCCAAGTGACTTTATAGCAGCCGCCTCATCGCCGCCATATATACCATTTCCATCTTGACTACCGGTGTTTGGCTCTCCGTCTGTAAAGAAAACAAGCATTGGTCTACGAGATGTATCTGTTCTATTGTTCAAAATATCATATGCCTTTGAAAGACCGGCCGAATAATTAGTTGCAGAATCTGTTACTTGACCGGGATTTGAAAGAAAACTAATAGCACTACGTGTATCGGATACAAATTCCTGTGAACGCTTTAGTTCACCTCCGAAAGAAACATATGATACACGGTTATTAGACATCTTGTTCAAAATAGAATATGTCATAGAAGCTACTGCGCTAATCATACTTCTATATTTTGACTCACCCATGCTACTACTTATATCTAAAACAAATATAATATCTCTATCTCGATAATCAACTGTAGAAGCAAATGAGTAGTCAAGTCTTAACTCTGCTGTGCTGCTTGACGCATCAATCCACTTTGCTGATTGCTTGATCCATGTTTTTGAACTTTCGTTCTTATCGCCAAGCTTGCTGTCATCATAACCAGCTACTTTATTATTATTTCCTGTATAATTATCTCCAATTTCCTCATCTGTTAGAACTTTATCAGTCCAGATAGCATATAGAGTTGATGCAGAAGTTTCATATTTTATTTGATCATAATCCATAAGAGTTTTTTCTGCCATTGGAGAAGTTGTAGACCAACCAACAAATATAGAATCACCTTTAGTTGGTATTGGTAAAGTGATAGAAACTCCTACAGTCTTTGTAACAGTTGAAGAAACGCCTGACGGTAATGTTCCACCATTTGCATCAAGTGTTATATTATATGTAGTTCCAGTCTCTTTGAAACGTGGCAAGGTGTTTGTTGTGTTACAATAATCATATGCACCGGATGGCTTTGATGCCAAAATAAAGGTATCGTTTGGAACAACGGTACTTGTACCTAATTCTGTACTTGCACCCTGAAAAGTAATTGTTTTTAAATTTTCACAATTAAAG
>JAEDHT010000034.1 GCA_016296885.1 Clostridiaceae bacterium
TTGTTTCCATTCTTCTATTATATCACACTTTTACGATTTTGGGAGTAGAACCTTAGCCTTTTAGACAGAAGCTATGCAAAAAAGCAGCCCGCAAGCTAACGGACTGCTTTTAAGTAACAAATTTTTAAAAATTATTTCTCTGCTGTAAACTTCTTGATGAGCTTTGCAACATATCTCTGAATCTCTGTGATATCTTCCATAGAGATCTTCTTGTCGCCTGTTACATCAGAGTTGTTGAGAGCAACACCCTCAAGCTTTACAAGAGAAGCAACGTGTCTCTGGAGAACTGTTACGTCTTCGATGTTTACAACGTTATCGAGGTTAGCATCACCATAAAGTGAAACGATACCATCAAATACATCTGTATCAAGATTGCTGAAAGACTTTGCAACATATTTTGAAGAAAGAATTACAGTAAACTCGATTCCATCTTCATCTCTTTGGTTTGCGAGCTTAGACTCTTCTGTCTCTACGAGCTCTACCCAGTCATTTGCTACAAACTTAACCTCGAAAGGAGTGTTGTAGATGTCTGTTGCATAGTTAACGCCGAAGTAGTTCTTGTTAGCTCTATCTGCAAAGATTTCTACGCCGTCATAATCCTTTGTTACGCCCTTTCTAATATAGAGGACATCACCAAGTCTGAAGTTTGTGTAGTTGATTACGTTATCAGAAACATACTCAAGCTTAGATACTGCTACACAGCCTGTGTAGTTGTTGTATCTTACATGGAGGTAACCATCAACTATTCTACCATCAGAATAGAATACAGTACCTGAAGCATAAGTGCCGAGCTGCTCATAGTCGTATCCGCCATCTTTGTTTAATGTCTGCTTAAGAACAGGAACACTTGTCTTAGTTCTGTATGTACCTGCAGCAGATTTGAGATAGTCGCATGGGAGTGCGAGTGTATATAATGTTGTCACGTCATTACCATTTACGATAACAGGTGAAGCCGGAACGATGTGTGCTGCATCACCATATGCATAGTCAATTCTGTAAAGAACATCATAAATTAAAGGATAGTCCTCTTTGCCCTCTACTGACTCAAACCAGAAATCCTCATAACCTGTGAAAGAGTCTGTATCAGAACCATAGATATCTGTAACCTTTACATAGTTACCTTCCTCTAAACCGTTGCTTGAGAAGAGCTCTCTGCCCTTGCTAACGAGCTCACAGCTGTTGATTGTGATCTTAGATGTTACATAATATTTGCCGTTAAGCTTGAGGTAAACAGTTGTGTAACCATTGTTATAGTCAACTATAACGATACGCTTACCGGATGGGATAGTGATCTTCTCTGTCTTTTCGCCAGAGCTTGCAAGATATGTAGAAGCCTCTACTGTGAGTCTTTCTTTTGTCTCGTATACACCAACATCTGCTTTGCTTGGAACACCATTACCCTGAAGTCTGAGGTCATCAAGCTTAACCTGTAGTCTTCTTGTATAGCCCACGCCTGTGAGTACAGGATAAAGCTCTTTGAATATCTCGTTCTCGATATTGAACATATTCTCGATTACATCCTGAGTAATACCCATTTTCTCAAGGTAACCAAGAGTGATACGTGTGGAAATAGAAGCTATGCCATCATCGGAGATATCGTCTACTGTGTAGGAGAACAAACGCCAGAACCAGCCGATTTCTTCCTGCTTCTCTTGGTCAACTGCGTTTGACTTCAAAAGAACGTCAGAACCCTTACCGATTACGTATACTATTTCTTCGTCTGTGTCGTCTACTGTGTCGGAATATGTCTTAAGCTCGATGTCGTTTACGTGCATATCAAGTTTTACAAGATAGCTAACGTTTGATACTTCGTAGCTTGTTTCGATGGAAACTTTGTTACCGATGATTGACTTAACTGTGTAAACAAGATAAGCATACATTGAGTTTATCTCTTCACCATCATAGTCTTTTGCGCCTAGCTTGATTGTAACATTGTCGCCTACTCTGAATGTTGTGCTGTCGCTTACAGATACAAGGTCATTCTCAGCAGCTGATGCTTTTATTGTTGTAAAAGATGCAGCACTAAGAACCATAAGACCTGCAAGGAGGCAAGCTGTTGTTTTCTTAAACAAATTTTGAAGTTTCATTTCTAACAAAACCCTCCATTAAATATTAACATATAGAAGATACAATTCTCCCATATCGCTTATTTAACATTATATATTTCAAAATATGAGATGTCAAGCTAAAAAATGCAATTTATCGCCTTAAAAGAATGAATTCTCCAAAATTCCCTCTTTTATACAAAACATACAACCTGCCAAGTCCTTATTTAGTCATTTTATCTAGTAATTTTTCCTTGTTAAGGTAAAAATGGAAAAATTTTATTTCTTTTCGGATGGTTTGCTTATTAATGAAAAGAGATAACCAAAAATAATAGCCGCAGAAATACCGGCAGCAGCCGCTGTGGCACCGCCTGTGAGCACACCCATTATTCCATCCTCAGCTATAGCCTCCTGCACGCCCTTTGCCATAGTATATCCAAAGCCGGATAACGGAACTGTGGCACCGCCACCTGCAAATTCTACCAAAGGCTCATATACTCCAATAGCCGTAAGAGCAACACCCAAAACTACAAGCATCACCAAAATTCTTGCAGGGGTAAGCTTTGTCTTATCTATTAGTATTTGGCAAAGAACACATATGAGTCCTCCAACCCAAAACGCATTTAATAAAGGAATTAATATATCCATATTTTTCTACCTCTTTAATTTTCTAATTATTGTTTATTATGTTTAGAAAGTTTTTTATTATTCGCACTAAAAATTTAATTTATTATTCGCACTAAAAATTTAATTTGTATTGTAAAAAATTATATTTGAGGGTATAATACTATAAATATGATTATTTCTTGGAGGCGAATATTCTGTGAAGTTGTATCTCGTAAGAAATATAGGTGACTGTGAGGATAGATATTCTATCTTTGACAATAAAGGCAATGAAAAATACGTGGTAAAAGGAAAATACGGCTTACTGGGCGATGTGATGAGAATTAATGACAAACAAGGAAATCGTCTTTTCAAGATATTGCAAAGCTCATCTGCCCTGCCGATAACCGTCTATAACCTTAGCGGCAACGGCGAGCGAATCCATCTTATCTTCAACAACATGAGAAAAAGCTATTCCCTGATGAACATAAGCTGGTATATATTGGGAATGGCACCACAATATGAGATTATTGATGCAGATAAGACAGCTATCATGCGCCAAACAGCCGATCCCACAGGCAGTGGCTATATGCTCGAAATAAGCTGTGAACAGCGTGAGCTTTTGTGCCTTGCCATTGCAATATGCCTCAACAGTATTTCTACAATACAACAACCCAAAATCGCCTTTCAAAATTAAAACAAGGAGAAAAAATAGTGAAGACTAATAAAAAAATAGGAAAACAAAACAAAAACAGTATTACGCTATTAATAATAGCATTGTTTCTTTTAACATCAATCTTTGCAGAGATTCTTTTATCCAACAGCCTGATAATAAAATTATCCTCTGATAAATACTCTGTAACTGATATTGATTTAAACGATACGCAAAATATAGCTATCGATACCGAAAACAATATTATGACAATCTATGATATAGATATAGAGGCTGCCAGTGTGGATATTGAATTTTCCGGCGTGGCAAAATATGCAGACATAGAACTATCATTTACTGATGATAATTTCAAAAACTCCTCTAAATATGCCGGTACATATCATTTTTATTCGCAAAATGACGGCAAAGCCGAAACATTTAAAATTAACCCATATGGACAATTACATTCTCTGAGCATTCGCCTGACAAACTCATCAAAAAACTTTGATGTAGAGAGCGTTACGTTTAATAAGTCTCCTGATTTTAGCTTTAATTTCCTGAGAATGTTTATATTTTTTGCGGTGGCAACACTCGTTTTTCTCATAATCAAGTATAAAGCCTGGAATATAGTATACGACAATAAAAAAGCTCTTCATAGAGTGCTTTTAGTTTTGGTGGCATTATCATGTATGTTAACCCCAATGTTCATTAAAGCTAACACTCAGGCAAAGGGTGTGAATAATGGCCATTACGATTATCCATTGGAGGGCGATTTGTCCGATTATGGCCTCTATACTTTGCAATTTGACGCATTCTTAAAAGGTCAGCTCCATCTTGACGTAGAAATCAACAACGATGTTATTGAAGAGATGGAAAATCCATATGACCACTCTCAAAGAACAAACGTGCCACATGGCGTAATATGGGATAGTGCATATTACAACGGAAAAACTTATTCATATTTTGGCGTTGCACCTATAATATATGTGACATATCCATACTACTTTCTCACAGGCAATGTGCCTGATGAATTTACAATATCGGCTACACTTGCATTTTTTGCATCAATGTTTATAAGTCTTGCATTTATCGAGCTTATCAAATATTTTTGCAAAAAGCCTTCTCTACTGCTTATGATGGCGGGTATTTTGGCTGTCAACTTCTCCTCGCTCATTTATCTTTCACAGTCTATGGCAAATATGTATAATATTGCCTGTCTGTCAGGAATGTTGTTTTTGAGTGCATTGCTATACACGTCATTCAGAGCTGTGAGAACAGAAAGCACTGTTTTGAGGAACATCATATTTGCTCTGAGTGGACTTGCGTGCATATCATTAATCGCATCAAGACCGATAGTAATACTCTATGCATTGATAATAGCACCTATCTACATTAGCTTCCTTGCAAATAAAAAATATTCGTTAAAAAACAAGATAAGTGCTGTAGCCTGCTTCTTCGCACCGTTGATAATATTTGGCGTTGCGCTGATGTGGTACAACAATGCCAGATTTGACTCTCCATTCCAATTCGGCGCTATTTACAATTTCACTGTAAGCGACACTTCTAATAACTCCATAAGACTATATATGCTCCCTGTGGCAATATATCATATGTTCTTGCAAAGTGCAAAGGTAGATTCTGTATTTCCTTTTGTACATTCCCAGTACACTGTGCTTGGCACATATCGCACCTACACCTATGTAGCATCTACCATCGGCTCGATATTCTACCCAGCCACATGGGGACTGTTTGCTTCTATGCCTGTTACTAAGGGAAAAGAAAACCGTGAAAAGCGTTTTGTAATCGGCGCAGTGATTGCTATGCTGTTTGCAATAGCCTTTCTTGATACCTGCATAGCTGGTGTTCATCTAAGATATAGCACAGACATAATGCTCATAGCATCTCTATTTGGAGTAGTGCTTACAATTCTTGTTGCAGAAAAGCTTAAGGATTATGGAGAAAACATTTACAAGCCATTCTTTGCAGGCTTTATGATAATGTTTATACTCTCTGCATTATTTGGTTCAGCACTTATATTCAGCAATGCTAAAAACCTCATAATGAACAATCATCCCGGTATGTATGATTATATAGCTTCAATATTTAGATTTTAATTTTATAAAAATAGCTTTATAGGGGGACCTGTATGAAACGGGAAATAGTTAGAAATATCGTAAATAAAAATGAAAGCCTACGCCAGAAGCTCTTTTATGAAGGCTTTATATTTACAGATAAAAAAGTAGACGAAAACGCATACCCATTTTATGGCATGTGGAAAAATTACTATTATAAAGATTACACTTTGCTTGTCTCTCCCAGACAAAGATTTTATGTCAAGGAAGCTGAATCTGCAGCCATGATAATGATTGGTCACGCATATAACCCATTCAGTATGGAGCATCGTGAAGAGGTTATGTTAGATAACCTGCTACAAGAATATATTAAAAACGATGGTTCTTTTTATGATGAGCTTAACCGGTTAACAGGTGTGTTCTCTTTGTTAATAATAGAAAAAGATGGCGTTCATATTATTGGTGATGCAACATGTATGCAAACCACATTTTATGGCTGTATAGATAATATGATAGCAATATCTTCTCATACAAACCTTATAGGCGATATCTTTTCGCTGGAGTGGGATCCATTTGTAAAAGAATTGGTCAATTATAAGTTTTTTCATCTATTTGGCAATTCACTACCCGGAGATATCACCCAGTTTAGCCAGATTAAGCGAGTAGTTCCAAATTATGAATATGTTATTTCAAACAATAGCATAAGCTATAAAAGATTTTATTATCCTGTTTATCATAATATAACTGTCGAGGATATCGTAAAATCCACAGCAGACCTGATGTGCAGAAATATGAGTCTGATACATAAAAAATGGGACAAGCCCGCAATTTCGCTAACCGGTGGATGTGACAGTAAAACCACACTTGCTTGCACCAAAGATGTCTTTGACAAATACACATACTTTAGCTATATTTCTTCCGAATCAGAAAAAGTGGATGCCGATGCTGCACATATAATATGCGATGAGCTAGGATTAGAGCATACGATTTATAATATATCAGAATCCGATGAAGACTTCTCTATGATGGAAGAAGCCAAGACCATCTTGGAATGGAATACCGGTGATATCGTGCCATATAAAAGAAGCGAAGTAAGAAAAAGAAGATTTTTTGATGATATTTCAGATTTTGATGTAGAAATAAAATCATGGGCCTCTGAGATAGGCAGAGCCTACTATTCCAAGAGATTTAGTAATCGAAAAAATTTTGGCAAAAATCCAACCCCACGCAAATGCTCTACGCTATATAAAGTATTTTTGCACAACCGCAAGCTGTTAAAAAAAGTTGATGCCATCTTTGAGGACTACCTAAACAAATTCTTTTCACAACCGGAACAAAACGCTGTTCCATGGCAAGAACAATTCTTCTGGGAGTTTCGTATGTCCAGCTGGAACGGAATTGTAATTACAGGTGAGCATAGATATTCATTCGATATCACCATTCCATATAACAACAGAAAAATACTGGAATTATTGCTTAGCGCATCTATAGACGACAGAATATCTGACAAAGTATACTCTGAGCTAAGACAAGCTCTCTACCCCAAGATAGATGGCACCGGCATAGCAATAACTAATTTAAAGCACACCAGTCTTAGAGCAAAACTGGAAAATTTATATTATATACTAAATAAACTACTTTAATTTTGAGGTATAATAAAATGAATAGATTGAAAATGATTTTAAATCAAATTGTTTCCGTTATGAGAAAGAGCAAGGGCAATAAAAATTCTTTTATACTATTTTTCGACATTATTTTGTGTGCATTGCTATATGGCGCCAGTCCTAATAACTATTATTACTATGGCTTTGTACACCTAAATCACAAGCAAAGAAAAACTTATGTAACAAATCGCTTGAGTTGCAAGATTATAAAAAAGTTTAATGACCAGTCTTATATAGACAACTTCGAAAGAAAAGAAATTTTTAATCAGAAATTCAGTAAATACATAGCCAGAGCATTCTTGTTTTTGGGCAACTATACCGATAAAGATTTTGATGAATTTTATGAATCCGTGAAAGATGACAAGCAGGTAATATACAAGCCATCCTCAACCGCTCAGGGGCAGGGTATAGAAGTATTGCATTTTGACAATAAACAACAGTTGTCAGAAAAAATTAAAAATCTTCACTCAGATGCCGTGCTGGAGCAGTGGATAAAACAAAATGAACAGATTAAAGAGATATATGATAAGTCTGTAAACTGTATAAGAATAATATCATTGTTTAATGACAACAAAACATATATTCTGGCTGCAAATATCACCTTTGGTAAAAACGGAAGCGAGATCGCAAATGCCAGTTTAGATAATGTAGTATGTATACCTGATATAAACACAGGTACAATAAAGTCTGATGCCAGAGACCTAAGTGGTAGAGAACATAAAGCTCATCCAGACACCGGTTTTGTATTTAAGGGTTATAAAATACCTTATTGGGATGAGATAATCTCTATGGTACAGCAGGCATCCCGTGTAGTGCCAAATGTAGGGTATATTGGTTGGGATGTTGCTCTCACAGACGATGGTCCCGTTATCATAGAGGGAAACACCACACCCGGCTACAAGTTCTTTCAGCTTTATGGATTGCTCGAAAACAATATTGGAAATAAGCAAAATTACATTAAAGCTATGAAAGGCCTATAATTTTTCAAGTAAAAGGGGCTGTTGCATTAAGGTTAATATGCACAAATAAACGAGGTTGTTATCAAAATCAGCTCCCTCTGACGAGGGAGCTGATTGAGCGTTAGCGAAACTGAGGGAGAGAAAAACTGCATTTTTGCAGAATTTTTTCCTTTTCTCTCCCTCCGTGAAAACAGCTAATAACTTATACTAGCTATATAAGTATACTTCTATTTGTAGAGGAGGTGCAAAGATGGACAAAGTAGAAATTGGGGCTCGCTTGCGTGAAGCAAGAAATATTGCTAAGCTTACGCAAGAGCAGTTAGCTGAGAAAGTGAGTATTGGCACAACATATGTTTCCGATATTGAGCGTGGAGCAAAATTTCCGAGTTTAAGTTTGTTTATCAGGATAGTTGACGCATTGGGTGTATCTTCAGATTTTATTCTTCGTGGTGAGATCGAAGCAGGTAAAAATTCTGTATATGATGATATAACAAGGAAGCTTGATGGGCTAACTCCGAAACAGAGGTTAGGTGTCTCAGATTTAATTGATGCATACATCAAGAATTTAAACTAAAAATAAATTTTCAGAGGTTGATCTATAGTCCGGATCGGCCTCTTTTTTTGCCCTTGTGTAGTACTGAGCAGGTCATTTTTTTCTCATCACCACCATAATGCGACAAAATTCACGATTTCTACAGGTGTAATATATACATATAGCAGAACATTACTGCTACTAATCGAACTAAAGGAAGTGGTTTTATGACACAAATAGGCATAGTGAGGAAAGTGGACTCACTGGGAAGAGTTACTCTTCCAAAAGAACTCAGGCGAGTATTTAAATTAAACGAAAATGATAAGGTGTCAGAATAGCATAATTTTGCCAAAAAGATTATCATAAAATCCTTTGTATACTGCTAGAGGTGCATAGAAAAATAAGAACCGACAGGCACAATAGTTGCCGGCATGACAAAATCAGATTTTATCAAGTAATATTCTATATTTTTACACTTTTTTCGTAGCTATTACGCTACTTGTAATTTGAAAATCTTTATGTTATAATTCTATGTAGAAATAAATTGGAGGTAATTTATGTTTTTCAGAGAGTTTTTGTCTGTTATGAGGGGCGAGGGAGATATAATTTCCCTTGTGATAGCTCTTATAGCCGGACTTATCGTAATATTTCTTGTGCTTCCGTTCCACGAGATTGCACATGGATTTGTTGCAAATAAATTGGGCGATCCCACAGCTAAAAATCTGGGCAGATTAACCTTTAATCCAATGGCCCATGTAGACCCACTAGGTTCTGCGTTGCTTGTGTTATTTGGATTTGGCTGGGCTAAACCTGTGCCTGTAAATGGATATTATTTGAGAAATCCTAAAAGAGATATGGCTTTAGTGGCGCTGGCAGGCCCTGTGGCAAATGTTATTGCAGCGCTTGTGGGAGGATTGCTTTACAATGTATATATTCTGATAGCATATAAGGCAGGATTTGTCTATAGCAACGTATCAGTTTATGTGGCATCGTTTTTCTCTTATTACATCGTAATTAACGCAACCCTTGCGATATTCAATCTTATTCCTTTTCCGCCACTTGATGGCTCAAGAATTTTATCAGCGTTTCTGCCCGACAGAGCATATATGTTCCTTGTGAGATATGAGAGAATATTCTTCATTATCCTTATAGTTCTTATGTCAAACAACCTTATAGGCTCTATTATTACAGCGCCAACATACGGCTTGGCTAACTTTGTGCTTTGGGTGACAGGATTGCCATTTAAGCCATTTCTTGCATGAGTTCAATTATTTTTAAGGAAAGGAAAGAGGACAACACAGTGCAGGCATAAAAATCCTGTGCTGATATGTATCACAAAATAATCAGATGAAAAAATTATCTTACAAACTGCCTGTGTTTGAAGGTCCGCTGGATTTATTGCTCTATCTCATATCCAAAAACAAGGTGGATATCTACGATATCGAGATTCATCTGCTGTTTGAGCAGTATATGGATAAGATAAACGAGATGCAGAGCATGGATATGGATGTAGCAAGCGAATTTTTGGAGATGGCTGCCAGATTGGTTCATATAAAGTCGGTCATGCTGCTTCCAAAATACGAGGAAGAAGCAACAAAGCTAAAAGAGGAGCTAACAGGTCAGCTTATAGAGTACCGTGAGTGCAGGCGAATTGCAAAGCTTCTTTCGGCAGAAATAAGCTTTGACCGCTATTGCAGAGATGCAGAAAAAATTAAATTTGATATGACATACACACGTTCCCATTCGTTTAAGGAGATTATCAGTGCCTATATATCGGCTGTGGGCAGAGGCAAGAGCAAGTTGCCACCGCCAAGAGAGGCTTTTTCGGGGATAGTTACACGCAAGGTGGTTTCGGTTAATTCCAAAATTGTATATATCCTTAAAACTCTTAAAGAGAAAAACCATATGACATACAAATCAATTTTTACCTCGCAAAATGAAAAAAGTGAGCTTGTGGCTACCTTTTTGGCACTGCTGGAGCTGATAAAAGAAAAGCGTGTTCGAATTGATGGAGACGGAGAATATGCAGATGTGTTTTTGCTCAGCGATGCACCGACTATCTAATTTGAATTAAGAAAGATGTAATTGTATATGACAGAAAAAGAATTAATTGCAGCGGTGGAGGCTGTTATATTTGCGGCAGGCTCACCCATTCCGATAAAACGTATTGTTCAGGCTTTTGAGGAATGTGCAGAAATTAAAATTTTAGAAATAGTAGAAAAATTAATAAAAAAATACAGCTCTGATGAATATGGTATTGCCATAGTTAAGCTGGGCGAAAGTGTTCAGATGTGCTCAAAGAAAGTGTATGGTGACTATGTTAGACGTGCAATGGAGCTAAAGAAAAACACACCATTATCTCAGGCGGCTTTTGAGGTGCTTGCGGTTATTGCATACAATCAGCCTGTTACAAAGGCTTTTGTGGAGCAGGTTAGAGGTGTAGATTGTTCGGGTGTTGTGGGTAGTCTATGCGCAAAAGGCCTTGTGGAAGAAAAAGGTAGACTTGAACTACCGGGCAGACCATTGGTGTATGGAACTACTGACAATTTTTTGCGTTGCTTTGGTGTAAGCTCTTTAGATGAGCTTCCACGCCCGGAGCCTAGCGAAGAAAGCCAGAACGATAATGACAGTGGTAATAATAGCGATAATACAGAGCAAGCTTTATCTGAATCATCAGATGAGCAAGCCTCGGTGAATACGAATGATATATCTGACGATAATTAATAATAAACAAGGATAAATAATCATATGTGGGCTTTGATTATTATATTAGGTATAGCACTGGTGATAATATTCCTTTTGCTATGCCCAGTCACATTTAAAATAAAATATACTGATGAGCTTGTGGCATGGGCAAGGTATCTCTTCTTTTATTATGATCTGTTAGAAGAGCCTGAGGAGAGTGCCCAAAAGGAAAAATCTCAGCAGAGCAAAGAAAAATCACACGCGCTCAATGTAAGTCCGGAAGAAAAACACTTGATGAGTGATATCAAAAGATACCTCAAAATTATGTTTAATAAGCTAAAACGAGATGGATTGGATAGCTTTTTGCAGGCGCTTGAGTTTTCGGTGAAGAGAGTAAAAGAAGTGCCCGTGTACTTCCTCAAACATATCGTTATCAAAAAACTAAAATGCACTGTGGCTGTTGCATCTGATGATGCCGCCGAGACCGCCGTGAGTTATGGTCGGGCTTGCTCGTATATTTATCCCATAATATCTGTTGTTACAAGCTATATTAAATATAAAAAACTTGATATCAATCTTTATCCTGATTTTGATAAAAAGGAAGACTATGTGGATATAGACCTCAATGTCAAAATAAGAATGATATATCTTATTTCTACGTTGGTTAAATATTCACAGGCAAAGATCGAAGCAGGACAGGCATTCAGACGAAGAAGACTACCTATCGACAAAAACAATCCAAATAATTATAAACAACAAGCAAAGGACGGTGCCAAAGTATGAACGAACAGCATCCTATTGAAAATTTAATGGGCACAACTATGGAAAATCTGCGAAATATGGCAGATGTAAACACAATAGTTGGCACACCTGTAACTACCCCGGACGGCAGCACAATTATACCTATATCATCAGTTAGCTATGGTTTTGCTGCCGGTGGAAGCGACATTCCGAGCAAAAGAACCACCGAGACCAAAGGATTTTTTGGTGGCGGAAGCGGTGGCGGTATCACAATCAAACCGGTGGCTTTTCTATGCATAAAGAATGACGGAAGTATTCAGCTCATTAATATGGATAGTGAGAGAAGCGACATTGAAAAGATATCAGAGGCGATTCCTTCTGCTATAGACAAGATAGTAGAAACGATCAATAAAAACAAAAAAGAAAAAAATTCGGACAAAAAGAACAGAATGAGCAGAAAGAATTCTGAGTCAATGCCGGACGACCCTGAAATCTGACATCCCCGATACCCCATTTCACATCTGGCATAATGCCCTTTTGACAAGCATAAGATTATATGAAAATTTTTTGCTAAAAAAGGGTGTGTGACTTTTGTTAAAAAGGGTTGCTTCGGTTGCTTTGAGTGTGTTAACTGTGATATCTATGATTAATATAGGCGCAGTGAGCGCAAGCTGTGATGAAGATGTGTCGGTTTCTGCCCATGCGGCCATATTGATGTGTGCCAATAACGGGCAGGTCATATTTGAGAAGAATAGTGAAGAAAAGCTTGCCATGGCAAGCACTACCAAGATTATGACAGCGGTGTTAGCTTTGGAGGCGGCATCTGCCGAGGATCAAGTGGTGGAGTTTAAATCAGAAATGATAGCCGAGGGTTCATCAATGTATCTCAAGGTGGGCGATAAAATTAAGCTCACAGGCTTGGTGGGCGGGCTTTTAGCCGCATCAGGCAATGATGCAGCCAACGCTATAGCATATTCACTGGCAGGCTCTAAAGAAGATTTTGCAAAGCAGATGAACACCAGAGCACAGCTCCTTGGTATGAACAACACCAATTTTGCCACACCATCAGGACTAGACGCAGATGATCACTACTCCACAGCGCACGATATGGCGGTTTTGATGTGTTATGCAATGGAGAACGAAAAGTTCAGAGAAATAACAGGTCAGAAAGACGTGATGGTAGAGTTTGAGGAAGCAGAATACAAGGTCAGCTCTTATCACAATCACAACCGATTACTATCTTTATATGAATATTGCATAGGAGGAAAGACAGGATTTACCGAGAAAGCCGGCAGATGCCTCGTTACCTGTGCACAAAAGGATGGTATAGAGCTGGTGGCAGTAACTCTCAATGCGCCGGACGACTGGAACGATCACATAGCACTATTTAACTATGGCTTTGAAAAGCTATCGCTAAACGAGGCAGATGATACTAATATCAATTTAGACCTACCGGTAGTTGGTGGTATGTGCGACAGTGTGATGGTTACGTCTAAATCAAAATTCAGCTATGTTTCAGATAAATCGGATGACGATATCAAGGCGGTGTATGAATTACCACGCTTTGTATATGCCGGAATCAAAGCCGGTGAACCTGTGGGTAGGGTTGTATATTATCACGATGACGAATATTTGGGTGAAGTCAAGCTGATTGCACTCAAAGAAGTTAAATATAAAAAAGAAGAGAAGAGCTTCTTTAAAAATTTGATAGATACAATAAAAAGCACATTTGGCTTATAAAATAAATATTTAGGTAAGGATACTATGAAGGAAACAAAAATAAGGTTACAAAAAATTATTGCTGATGCAGGCCTTGCATCACGCAGAAAAGCAGAACAGCTCATAATCGACGGTAAAGTTACCGTAAACGGCAGAAAAGCCACATTGGGTGACAAAGCTGATCCCAAAAAGGATAGAATAGTCGTTGGCGGAAAAAAACTGAACGAAATAGCTGTAAAGGGCAAATACTATATTATGCTACACAAGCCAAGAGGATTTGTTACTACAATGAGTGACGAAATGGGCAGAAAATGTGTGGCAGAACTTATAAAGGATATTCCTGCCAGACTTTTCCCTGTGGGTAGACTCGACAGAGATAGTGAGGGACTATTACTAATGACGAACGATGGCGAATTTGCCAATGGCATAGCTCATCCATCATGCCATCTCAACAAGACTTATAGGGTTACAGTTAGACCGTCTCTGAGTGATGAACAGCTTGAAAAGCTAAAAGAAAGCATTGTAATAAATGGCAGAAAGACTATCCCGGCTGAGGTTTTTGTAATTGAAAGGCAAGAGGGCAGAGTGGTGCTACAATTTGTTCTGCAGGACGGCAAAAATCGCCAGATCAGAAACATCTGTGAGCAGGCAGGGCTTGAGGTTGCCAGACTAAAGAGAGTTGCTATAGGTCAGGTTAAGCTGGGTATGTTACCTCAGGGTAAATGGCGTGATCTCACAGCCGATGAGATTAAAAAGCTCACCGGCAAGCAGACAGAAAACAAAAATCGTTGGTAAGGGAATATATAGCTATGTTAAAAATTTCTCCCGAAACAAATCGGGATATCATAAAAGAGATACTTACTAAGCACAGCCTGAATGGAGAATTTATCATTCTTAGTGCTTATGAGGATGAGGAGCTTGTGGGATATACTGTATCGGAGCAGGATGGCCACAGCCTCAAGGTAATAGAGTTTGAGGTGCTGTCGTGTAGCGACTATACCAGCCAGACAGACAATGAAAAATTTATATCAGAGCTTTTAATAAGAAGCACTGCCAATTATGCCGCTAATCGTGAGATGATTTTACTCACAGGCGAAAACAATAATATGTTTTTTACAGCGGTGCAGTTAGGTGTCAATTCTGCACCCGATAGCGTGAGAATATTCATACCAAAGCTTTTTGGTAAGTGCAGTGACTAATTAAAGATTATTAAGAAATAAACATAAAAATCTAAAAATATAATGTAGAATTTACAGGAGGAAAAAATATGCGTTGTGCAGGAATTTTAATGCCAATCACATCTTTGCCATCACCATATGGTATCGGCACAGTAGGTAGAGCGGCTTATGAATTTGCAGACTTTTTGAAGGAAGCAGGACAAACCTGCTGGCAGATACTGCCGGTAGGACCTACTAGCTATGGTGACTCACCATATCAGTCTTTCTCATCATTTGCAGGCAATCCATATATGATAGACCTTGATATGCTAAAAGATGATGGATTGTTGCTTGAAGAGGAATACAACCAGCTACCTTGGCAAGAGTCAGACGAAAAGGTAAACTATGGAGCTATATACTACTATCGCTTTCCGGTGCTAAGAAAGGCTTATGACAGATTTATCAAAGGCGATCTCACAGAGTTTGATAAATTTGTGAGCGATAACTCACACTGGATAGAGGACTATGCACTTTATATGGCTGTTAAAGGTCACTTTGACAATCAATCATGGACAGAATGGCCTGATGATGCTATCCGCCTTAGAAAGCCTGAGGCTCTCAAAGAGTATAAAGAGAAGCTTGCAGACGATGTACGTTTTTGGAAGTTTGTTCAGTTTAAGTTTTATGAGCAGTGGAGCTCACTAAGAAAATATGTCAATTCTCTTGGCATAAAGATACTTGGAGATATGCCAATCTATGTAGCTATGGATAGTGCCGACACATGGGCAAATCCTGAGATTTTCTGGCTCGATGGTGAGCGTCGTCCGGTATGTGTGGCAGGATGCCCGCCCGATTATTTCTCTGCTACAGGCCAGCTATGGGGCAATCCTCTCTATAATTGGGATTATCTCAAAGAAACAGGCTATAAATGGTGGTTCTCCAGAATTGAGAGTGCATCAAAATTATTTGATATAACCAGAATAGACCATTTCCGTGCATTTGATAGTTATTATGCAATACCGTACCCTGCAGATAATGCAATTGGTGGCAAATGGATGGAAGGTCCGGGGCTTGATTTCTTTACAAAAATGAAGGCAGAGCTTGGCGATATCGAAATAGTGGCAGAAGACCTCGGCACACTTACACCAAGTGTATATAAGTTGATGGACGATGTGGGCTATCCGGGTATGAAGATTCTTGAGTTTGCTTTTGGTGATGGCGACAAAAACCCATATCTGCCACACAACTATAAGACCAACTGCATAGTTTACACCGGTACACACGATAACGATACTGTGCTTGGTTGGGAGAAATCTGCATCCGACAGCGAGCTGAGATATGCTTATGAGTATTCCAGACCCCAGGGAATAGAAAATCTTGCATGGGCGCTCATAAGAGTGGCTTATCATTCACCTGCCGATTATGCAATCATCCAGATGCAGGATTTCCTAAATCTTGGTTCAGAAGCAAGAATGAACACACCATCAACACTTGGTAGCAACTGGACATGGCGTGTGAATAAAAACGCACTTACACACGAGCTTGCATCGGCGATAAAAACACTTGTAAAATCATCAAATAGATAAAACAAAAATCCGAGCTGATTTGGGGGAACGGACTCAATCAGATCGGATTTTTTTATACTTTGCACATAAAATATAAAAACTGAGCATAATAATCTTAAAAATATTCACATAACTTAAGTATGCCTTTATAGTAAAATAAGCCCGACATAATCAAGATAATGACTGAATAGAGACTTTTTGGTTATATATTCTTGGACGTTTATCTATAAGCTTTATTATTTTTGAGTAAATAAAATAAAAATAAATTTAAGTCTTTTGATGTTAAAAGTACACAACAAATGATTATTTTAATTGTGCAAAATAAATTATAATATTTAATGTGGGGGTGTTGAAATGAAAACTATTAACAAAGAGGTAGGACAAAGGATTCGTGATCAGAGAGAATATCAAAAGCTTACAAGGGAAAAGCTATCTGAAATGGCTAACATTTCGAGCCAATTTTTATCTGACATTGAAACCGGTAAAAAAGGAATGACTGTAATTACACTCAGCAAGCTATGCAATGCCTTGCATATTTCCGCTGATAGTGTCGTGTTTGGAATCGAAACAGAAAATGGAGAATACAGAAACAAGCTGAACTCATTGATTGCTACTGTTCCTCAAGATAAGCAGGAGAAGCTGGAGGAAATAGTTCAAAAGGTTATTTCTTTACTATAATAGTGTAATTACTTACGGATTGCATATAAATATTGCTATTTATCTATAATCTATGGTATTTACTTAATTGTCCCTTCCGTCTGAAAATGACTTTGCATGAGTCGTTTTCAGGCGGCTTTTTTTATAAAAAGGCGATCTGCCACATCAGCAGACCGCCCTCAAAAGCTTGGTGGAGATGATCGGACTTGAACCGACTACCTATACGTTGCGAACGTATTGCTCTACCGGGTGAGCTACATCCCCTTGTTTATCGCACTTCAAATTTCATCGAAGTGCGACGTTTTTATATTGATTTTAAATTACACCTCTGGTGTATAATCCGTGTGTTACATTTGAAGTTAATTTTGAGTTGTCAAAGCAACTGCGGATATCATCACGGTGTATCTCAAATGATGTGTTTGTGATATTGAGGTCAGAGCGTTCGCATTTGAGCGTGGCACAGTTTAAAATCTCGGCACAGCCTGTGTTACACACCACAGGGAAGGTATGTCCCAGCTTATCTCTTAGCACGCTCTTCATGCCACATTCGGCACAGCTTATGCCACTGCCTTTCACAGGGCAATTTCGTGTGAGCATAAGTGGCACATATCCACTCGATAATATTCCCACCGGTATGTGGTGACATAGTTGTGATATCTGTTTGTAGGTAAGCTCAATAGATGCCACCACATCTGCACAACCCAACTCTGCCAGCACACGAACAGTGTGGCTGTTCATAACATTTAAACCAAAATCACCATGCACTATCATATCATATTTTTTTCCAAGAGCAACAGCTCCCAGACTTCCTGCAAGGATATGCCCCACACCCACATCCTTAGCTTTCTTTATATATTCAGATATCTTTTTCTCTTTGCCAAACATACCACGAGGAAGCTCTAAGCCTATGCTGAATCCATCATCAACAAGCTTTTTCAAATTCTCTTGCTTGCTATCATACGGCACAAAGATAAGATTATTCTTTAACTTTGGATCAATATCACACGATATCATCACATGGCGTTCTCGATATCGTGATATTTTTTTATTATCTTCAATCCTTATATCGGGCATTTTAAATTCTCTTTCGTCCTGCTTTGCCCGATGCGAGAGAATAATTTCAATAGCTTTTCTTCTCATATCATTTAGTGAAGAAAGCCTTATCATTGGTTCTTTGTCCAGCGATATCTCAATACTTTCTGTAAAGAAAGGAGTTCCTCCCGTTTTTGATAGCTGTTCCCTGATTCTTTCTTCTGATGTAGGTAATTTTTCTGCTTTTTCGGGTGGAGCTTCTTCTACAAATGCGGTGTTGCCCATATCATCTGTGATGCTGAGTGACATTAGCTCATTTGATATCGCTTTAAATTGCATTTTAAGGGGAATCAGCTGTGCTTCTTTGTTGTAAAGTCCACGAATTTTCTTAAACAGCGACTCGTTAGCAGAAATTACATCCTCTTTTTCACGTTTTCCAAACATCTCAGGGCCTAGCTTGCCCATATAATAACCATCTGTAAAACCTGAACGTGCAAACACCGACCTCAGTATATCTTTAGTCTCAAAATCGACTATGCCCTCATCAAGTGCTTGCCTGCAAGCTTTCACAGAAGCTGCCACATATTCAGGACGCTTCATTCTGCCCTCAATCTTTGCAGACGTTACACCTATTTGTTCCAGCTTTTTTAGGTGGTCTGTGAGCGTTAAATCCTTAAGGCTCAGAGCATGGTTGTTATTTTTATTGTCATTTATGCAATGTGGCAGTCTGCACGGCTGAGCGCATCTGCCACGATTTCCACTGCGTGATCCCACCATAGCACTAAAATAGCACTGCCCCGACACACTCATGCACAGCGCTCCATGCACAAATACTTCAGTTTCTATGGGACAGCTATTTACTATTTCTTTTATTTCATTTTCGCTTAGCTCTCTGGAGAGCACAACCCTGTCGAACCCCATATCGTATAACAGCTTAGCCCCCTCAGGAGTGTGAATAGACATCTGTGTGGATGCGTGCAATTTCACATCAGGGCAGCTTTTTTTCAGCAGACTTGCAAGACCAATATCCTGAACGATAATAGCATCTATGCCATATTTAACAGCGATAGATGCTGTGTTGAGTGCTGATTGCATTTCGTCATCACGAATCAGCGTATTGAGCGCAAGATATACTTTCACGCCACGCTGATGACAATATTCTATAGCCTTTAAAAGTTCTTCGTCGTCAAAGTTAGATGCGGAGGCTCTTGCACTAAAGGCAGATGCCCCCAGATAAATCGCATTTGCGCCCATTCTAACTGCAGGTATCACACATTCAGGTGAACCCACTGGTGCCAGTATTTCCATATTTATTGCCATCCGATGAAAAAACTGATTTTTGTCATCGGTCTTTCTTAATATAAATTTTAATTTCTGCTTTTAGCAGGGCTTGCCTTTTGTTTTGGCTGTTTCATATCGCTGTCAAAAAAGCTCTGCTGTTTTTTGGGAACTGCGACAGAACGTGGGCTTGAAACGGTGCTTGATAGGCGGTTGTTTTCGGCAGATAGTCTTTCATTCTCTTTTTTCAGTTTCTCCAGCTCATCATTAAGCTTGTTCTTTTCGTCTAAAAATTGCAATGCACATAACAATACATTTGAGATTGCAGGCTTATATTTGTTTACCTTTTCTATCTCGCTGATTCTATCGCCCAAATCTTGAGCCAGCTTCATCACGTATTCTGCGGGTTCATCACTGACAATTACAAGATTTTGTGAGCATAAATTTACTTTCACGGTGTTTTTCATAGTTAACCTCCGAATAACGCTCAAATTCCTTTAAAGGATATCATATTTTGAGAATAAGTGCAAGACAAGCTTATCTGAAGTTTCTACTCCAAATTTCGTAATGGATTTGGTAAAGCAAGTTCCAATTTTGCA
>JAEDHT010000006.1 GCA_016296885.1 Clostridiaceae bacterium
TACGCCTCGGTGGACTTTCACCACAGAGCATTGATATGCCCGTCATACAACAAACTCTCCTATGCGATAATTCTTCGCATAGGAGAGTTTTTGGCTAACAAAAAGGCTTAAAGACGTTTTATGCATCTTTAAGCCTTTTTATTATTTTATATGATTACATATTCTCAACGATTTCCTTTGTATCTCTTGCGATAACAAGTTCTTCGTTAGTAGGAATAACAAATACTCTGATTTTGGAATCAGGAGTGGATATCTCGTCGCACTTGCCTCTGATAGCTGCTTCGTTTTTAGCGTCGTCTATCTTCACGCCGAAGCATGATAGATATTCGCAGATTGCCTTTCTGTGTGAAGCCTGGTTTTCGCCAAGTCCTGCTGTGAACACCATAACATCGCATCCACCCAAAGCTACATAATATCCACCGATAAATTTGGAAATCTGATAGCGGAGCATCTCATGAGCAAGCTTTGCTCTCTCGTTGCCTTCTGCAGCAGCCTTTGTAACATCTCTATCATCACTGCCAACGCCTGAGATACCGAGCAAGCCTGACTGTTTGTTGAGCAATTGGCTCATCTCGCTTGGAGAGATGTTGTCTAGCTCTGCCATGTATGTAACAACAGATGGATCTAGTGTTCCTGAACGGCTACCCATCATAAATCCATCAAGAGGTGTGAGGCCCATGCTTGTGTCGATAACCTTGCCATCTTTAATGGCTGTAATAGAAGAACCATTACCCAAGTGGCAGCTGATCATCTTGAGATCCTTAAGATCCTTGCCAACCAGTTCAGCACACTTAGAGCTAACATATCTGTGTGATGTGCCGTGGAAGCCATATCTACGAATCTTGTTCTCCTCATAATATTTGTAAGGAATTGCATACATATAAGCCTTTGGTGGCATTGTGGAATGGAAAGCTGTGTCGAAAACAACAACCTCCGGAATATCTTTGCCAAATGCTTCTTGACAAGCATTAATAGCCTGAAGATGACCCTTGTTGTGAAGTGGTGCAAGCGGAATAAGAGATGCTATGCCCTCTTTTACCTTTTCGTCTACAAGCACAGACTTGCTAAATATAGCTCCGCCCTGCACAATTCTGTGACCTACAGCAGAAATCTCGTCAAGACTCTCTATAACACCAACCTCTTTGTCAAGAAGTGCAGCCTTAACCTGATTAAATGCAGCTGTGTGGTCCGGCATATCCACATTTATTTCTTTAACACGGCCATCAGCTGTCTTTTGACCAAAAAGTCCATCTATACCGATTCTTTCGCAGTTTCCCTTTGCAAGAACAGACTCATCTTCCATATTTATCAACTGATATTTAAGTGAAGAGCTGCCTGCGTTAATAACTAAAATTTTCATATCATTCGCATATCGAAAAATATTTCCGACACACATTCCTCCTTATCCAATTTATTTTTACGTATTGCGTATTTTTCACACATAATATATAATAGTACAATACAAAGAAAATTTCAACTGTTTTTTCTACTAACAATCAATTTGAGGTACAGAAATATGAAATCAGCCGCTGTTATATGTGAATTTAACCCCTTGCATAAAGGGCATAAATTTTTGATAGACTCGATGCGCCAAAATGGCATAACTCATATCGTGGGGATAATGAGTGGCAACTTTGTGCAAAGGGGCGACTGTGCTGTGATGAATAAATTTCGCAGGGCAGAATGTGCCATACGCAATGGTGTGGATATGGTGGTGGAGTTACCGGTAACAAAGGTACTATCTTCTGCAGAAGGCTTTGCAGATGGCGGAGTAGCACTTGCCGGTGCATTAGGCTGTGACGAACTGTGGTTTGGCAGTGAGAGTAATGATATAGATGTTCTGAGAAAGTTGATTGAAATTCAAAGTGATAAAAATGTAGAAAAATATATGGCACAGGAGTTAAAAAAGGGAGTTACCTCCGCAAGGGCACTTGGCAACACTGTGGCATTCCTTTATGGTGAAAAACTTAGCAACATACTAATGTCACCTAACAACATATTAGGTATAGAATATCTCAAGGCGTTAGACAGACAAAAATCAAGAGTAACTCCAAAAACTATAAAACGTATAGCTGTGCAACACGACAGCATGACCACATCAAACGGCTTTGCGAGTGCCAGCTGTATAAGAAACAACATCGAAAAAAACGATCTCAAATCATGTGCCGGATTTATGGATGCATATAGCTACGGAATTCTAAATGGTGAGATTGAAAAAAAATATGCGCCGGCAAATATAAAAAATGGAGAAAGAGCCATTCTTGCCGTGCTACGCAACATGACGAGAGAGGATTTTGCAATGATTGCAGATGTAAATGAAGGCTTGGAAAACAGGATTTTCGAGGCTGTGCAAAATCTCTGCACCTTAGAAGAAATCATATCATATATCAAGAGCAAGCGATACACATTGGCGAGAGTGCGCAGAATCATAATGTGTTCATACCTTGGCATTACAAAATCCTTGCAAAAAAAGCCCATCTCCTATATCAGACCTCTGTGCTTTAATGATCAAGGTACAAAATTTCTGTCAAGAAACACAAAATTGCCTATAATCACCTCCACCACAAGGTCTGAGAATATGCTATCTGATGATGCCTCCGAGCTTCTAAAGCTAGAGATAAAGGCATCAGAGCTATGGGGACTACTCACACCGAATATCTATCCCTGTATGAGCGATCGACGGAATTTTTTGAAGAAATGAGAACGTAAATTGTTAAAAAAATGTTAAATTCATATTGAAACTCTAACAAATTTATGTTATGATGGTTATGTAATTTTGTAGATTAATTACAAGGAGAAATTTACTATGAAATATTCATTTTCACCCGCAAAAATATTATTACCAAAGGGCAATTTTGAAAAATGGGCTGTAATAGCCTGCGACCAATACACCTCTGAGCAAAAATACTGGGATGAGGTAGAAACTATTGTTGGTGATGCACCATCCACATTGCGTATCACATTGCCTGAGATTTATCTTGAGGGTGAAATAGAAGAACGCATTGAAAACATAAACAAAACCATGGTAGACTACATAAACAGCGGTGTTCTTGAAGAACACGATAACGCACTTATGTATGTAGAAAGAGCGTCCTCCAATGGCAAAACACGCCATGGCATCGTGGGCATTATTGATCTTGAAGATTATGACTATCACAAAGGTAGCCATGCGCTCATCCGTGCCACAGAGCAAACTGTTATAGAAAGAATTCCTCCACGTGTAAAGATTAGAAAAGATGCAGTGCTTGAGCTTCCTCATGTTATGCTCCTTATTGATGATCCTAAGCTCAGTGTAATTGAACCACTAAAGAATAAAAAATCTGATTTTGTAAAAGCATATGATTTTGAGCTAATGCAGGGTGGAGGTCACATCGAGGGCTATCTTACAGACGAAGCTACACAAAAGCAGATTGGTGAGGCTCTTAATGCACTCGTAGCAGATAAAAAAGATAAGCTTATGTTTGCTGTTGGCGACGGCAATCACTCCTTGGCAACTGCTAAGGAATGCTACAACCTCAATAAATCACCGGAGGCAAGATATGCACTTGTTGAGGTAGTGAATATCCATGATGCATCTATCGAGTTTGAGCCTATATATCGTGTATTATTCAATGTAGATTGTGAAAAAGTAATATCAGATATAAAAGCAGCCCTAGGCGATGGATATTCCGGTGCAGATGCTCAAATAATAGATTATGTGTCAAAATCAGTTAACGGCAAAATGAGCGTGAAGCCTTCATCAAAGCTCCCTGTGGGTACACTCCAGGCTTTCCTTGATGATTATCTCAAGTCACATCCGGAAATCAAGATAGATTATATCCATGGTGAAGACAGCGTGGCAGAGCTATGCAAGCAAGACAACACCATTGGTTTTATCTTCAAGGGTATGCAGAAGGATGAGCTTTTTGATGCAATTAAAGCAGACGGCTCGTTGCCAAGAAAAACATTTTCTATGGGTCACGCTTACGACAAGAGATATTATATCGAGTGTCGCAAGATAAAATAAGGAAGTGAAATAAATGGATCCTAAAATTTTAAGAACGATAAATTATGGAATATATGCAGTAGGTGTTAAAGGCGATAACTATCCATCCGCCTGCATAGTAAACACTGTATCACAAATAACAGCCTCTCCCCTGATGATATCTTTAAGCGTAAATCGTGATAATTACACTAACGAGATGATAAAAAAACACGGTATCTTCTCTGTTTCTGTACTATCCGAAAACACCTCAGGCACAGTGGTTGGAGCATTGGGCTTTACATCAGGCAAAGAAACTGACAAGTTAAAAAATATAGGCTACAAGGTTCTCCGTGAGGGTGTTCCTGTGCTCAGAGAAAACATATGTTGCTGGTTTTTGTGCAAGGTTGTTAGTAGTGTAGAAGCACACACGCACACCGTTTTTATAGCAGAGGTTATTGCAGGCAGTGATGAATACAAAGGCACACCAATGACATACAGCTACTATCATCACGTGATCAAAGGCCGTGCACCTGCAAATGCTCCTACCTTCCTCATTCAGAAGGAAGACACATTTTCCCTTGCAGAAAAATACACCTGCAAAATATGCGGATATGTTTATAGCAACCCTAACAAACCTTTTGATCAACTCAATGAGGACTGGAACTGTCCTGTGTGTCGTGCATCAAAAGATGCTTTTGTGAAAAACTAACATAATTTTATTTACGCAAGTAGTAAGGCGATATGAAATCCATTTGGAAATCATATCGCCTTTTATTTTGTCTTTTTGTAATTATCTTTGGTTGTCACTGTTTTCAGCAGGCTTTTGAAGCTTTTTTCTTTTCTCAATAGTTTTAGTCATTTTTATTATGGTGTAGATCACACCAGCAGAAACTATTATATATATAATACATCTGATTATATCCATCACAATATTATCGGGCCATACGCCGGAAACAATGTAGTTCACCATAGACCACACACCCTCTAAGTAAAAAGCACCGCCTAAAAATCCGGTAGGAAACATTCTTCTAATATTTGGTTTAAGCAAAAAGAAACCTGCCACAAAGCACAAAAGAACTTCAATAACCACTAATACAAAATTCATAAATTCGCCCCCAAAAAAACTCTTTTTGTCTAGTTCTTTACTATCATAAATAAATTTTCCGAATAAGTCAACAGAAAACTACAAATACCTCAATTAACCTTGTTAACAATCTTACCCTCAACAAAACCCTTAATATTGTTATAAACTATATCTATCAGACGTTCTCTCGTCTCTACAGGGGCCCATGCCACATGAGGGGTAAATATAATATTCTTGGCATTTTTGAGAGGGCAGTCACCTGTCATAGGCTCTTTTTGAAGAACATCCACAGCAGCTCCGGCGATTTCACCGCTGTTAAGTGCATACGCAAGCGCCTCTTCGTTTACAGTGCCACCACGTGATGTATTGATAAATATGCAGTTGCTTTTACATTTCGAAAATGCTTCCTTGTTAAATACCTCTTTGGTATCATCAGTGAGTGGACAATGCACGGTGATAAAATCTGAGCGAGTAAGAAGCTCATCAAATCCCACATATTCCACATCGTTATCTTTAATAGTTCTTGTTGTTGCAATCACATTCATTCCAAATGCTTTGGCAATGCGTGCTACTCTCCTGCCGATACTTCCAAACCCAAATATACCAATTGTCTTACCCCCAAGCTCTTGCATAGAGTTATCTAATATGCAGAATATATCACTATTTTCCCATTTGCCATCTTTCACACGAATATCAAATGATGCCACATTATTTGTGTAATACAAAATATAAGCGAACACTTGCTGTGCAACACTTGATGTAGAATATTCGCCGGCGTTGCACACTGCTATACCTCTTTCTCTTGCAGCCTTGATATCAATATTATTGTATCCTGTTGCCAACAATGTAATTAATTTAAGATTTGGCATTTTGCTGATTGTATCAGCAGTAATAACCGTCTTGTTGCATACAAGTATATCAGCATCATTAGCATAACTAGACACAAGGCTAGAATCAAGATTGTCAAACATAACAACCTCGCCGAAATCCTTAAATCTATCTAATAGAGTACTATCACCTGATGTTACAGTTTTAGTATCGGTGAAGGCAATTTTCATTCTGTTCATAATTTTTTTCCTTTCATAATGGTTATAAAATGTTATAAATATGTTGTTGTATTGCACAAAAAAACCTGTATCAGCCCAAAAAAATGTTTAAATAAACAATTTTTCTGTCACAGGTTTGACATTAGTGACTTTTGGTTATATAATAACCCTGCTGTTGATTAATAAACAAGTATCAAATTGAAAGAAGGTTCTAAAAAATGCCAAAAGCAAAAAAGACAGACTCTACAACAGTAGCTAATGAAGTAGCAGTAGCAACTCCCGCAAAGAAAACTACAAGAAAGCCATCAGCCAAGGTTGAATTGTTTATCGAGCACAATGGTATTCAGGCTTCAACAGATGTTATTGCAAAGAAAATTAAAGCTGAATACGCCGAAAAAGAGGGCGCAGCTGTTATTAAAACATTGAAAATTTATGTAAAGCCAGAAGAGAACACAGCATATTATGTTGTAAATGGTGAAGAAGAGTGCAAACTCGAAGGAATATTCTAATAATATTCTAATTTAAAGAAAATATATCTCAATTAGAGTTATCGCCGAAGTTTTTCGGCGATATTTCTTTTTATCTATATCACAAATTCGAACCGGTGGAAACAATAATGGTTTAACCTATAGCGACTTATGGAAAATAGATATCTAAAATTCATTTCAAAGCTATGACTATTATTCACATATGATATATTACGCCATTTTGTTTGTTTAGTCAATGTTTTTCTATCTTGTGCAGCCACCGACCATACCAATATCTTTCCTGCAAAAAAACGCTTTACAACGCTTGTTGCTTGTGATAGAATATGTATGTGTTATATTAAACATATTATTTTATGGAGGTATAATCTTATGAAAAAAATATTAGCTATTTTGGCATCATGTACATTAATTTTTACTACTATGGCAACATCCTATGCTCTCGATCCTATCGTTAGCCCTGTTGCTCCTGTGTATTCTGACTCTGACTCAGCAACAGACTCAGACACACATATAAATACATCACCAAACGCACCAATAACAGGCGATATTACTCCTGTGCTTCTGCTCCTTGCAGGTGGCTCCGCTGTTTGTGCATTAATTAACAGAAAAAAGACTGACAAATAACTCATTTTTTCTGTAAAAGCTTTATTTTCCTGAAGGGATGTAATTATAATGAATAATAAAAAATCAAAATCGCTTGTCGTTAAGCGTATTTTAAGCATAGCTTTAACGGCAAGCTTGGTCGCTTTGAGCTCTTTTGGGTTCTCCGGATGCAAATCTAATCAAACTACAGACTTTGTAAGCGATGTAAACACCGTATCTCTCGATCCTATTGTGGACACCAGCGGGGTTGATTCTGACGACACAGTGGTGCTTGTAGAAAACCCTATAAACTTCGAGGATCTACAGTCAAAGAACAGTGACCTTTATGCATGGATATATATTCCAAATACTTCTGTTGATTATCCAATAGCACAAAGTGCACCGGATGTAGATGATTCTTTCTATCTCCATCATGGCATCGATAAGAGCTACTTCTTTGCAGGCACTATCTATACTGAAAAGGCAAACAGTAAGGATTTTACCGACAAAAACACTCTGCTTTATGGCCACAATATGCTCGATGGCTCTATGTTTACAACAATCCACAAATTCGAGGATGAAAAGTTTTTTAACGAGAATGAATATATCTACATATACACACCAGGCCATATATTAACTTACAGAATCTTTGCTGCGTATGAATCTGATGATAGACATATCCTTAATTCATACGATTTCTCAAAAGATGACGTCTGGGAAGAATATGTAAAGCAAGTATCTAAACCTGAATCAATCTATACTTGCAACTATCGTGATGTCGGTTTGTCCACAGACAACACAATCATCACACTCAGCACCTGCACAAGCTACAGATCAAACAACAGATACCTTGTGCAAGCATATCTATATAAGGACACACCCACAAAGTAATTTTTCAGATTACTTGAAAGGAAGTGGAAACAATGGGTAATAACAGTAAAAATGCTAAAAAGCAAGCAAATAAAACAAACGCCAGAGTTTCAGTGGTTGTAGCATGCATATTGATAGCGTGTTGTGTTGGATTTTTTGGCTATAATGGAATAAAAAACAAACAAACTGAGGATTTTATCGACAGCGTAAAGAACACCTCTATGGCTCCCCTGAATGATATAAATTCTTCTGTTAACAGTGATATTAACGTTACATTTCAAAACCCTATTAACTTTGAAGATTTGCAAGAAAAAAACAGTGATTTATACTCTTGGATATATGTTCCAAACACATCTGTAGATTATCCGGTAGCACAAAGTGCTGATGATGGCTTTTATCTGCATCGTGGCACCGACAAAAGCTACTATTTTGCAGGCACTATCTACACAGAGAGCACCTATAACAACACTGACTACAACGACAGAAACACTGTGCTGTATGGTCACAATATGCTTGACGGCTCTATGTTTGCCACATTGCATAAGTTTGAGGATGAAGAGTTTTTCAACGATAATGAGTATTTCTATATTTACACTCCAAACCGTATCCTCACATACAGAATATTTGCTGCATATGAGGTGGATGATAGACATATTCTGAAAACTCATGACTTTTCAGATGATAATGTGTGGTCTGAATATCTTAATGAGATATCCAATCCCCAATCTGATTACACTTGTAACTCACGTGACATAGAACTATCTCTGGATAGCAAAATTGTAACTTTGAGCACCTGCACAAACTTTAGAGCCAATGACAGATATATTGTCCAGGGGGTGCTTATAGATGAACAAACTACAGTTTAATGATTTAAACAAAACCACAGATAATTTAAAGAAAACCACGGACAACGACGATCCTATACCACATTCTGAAAGGAAAGTAGTCAAAGTCAGGGTAGTAAAAAGAGTGACAAATTCTGAACCATCGCAAAGTCAAGCACGAATTGCAAAAGCAATGCAATTATCGTCAGATTCGCAAGCTATAGAAGATTATGAAGGTTATGTTTTCGAATCTTCGCATCACCATAGACACGAAAATAGCTCCAGGCACAGCCTGGGGCACAATTCAGTAAACAGCTTGGAAAACAGCTCAGAGAATAGTCCAGAGAAAAACTCAGGGAACAGAGAGCAAAAATCTGATTCGACTACATTGCTAAGAGGCAATGTTCAAGGTGCAACGTATGAAGAATCAGCACAGAGAGCCTCTAGTGACTATGATGATTATATATATTATAAAGAGCGCTATGACCTATCGAAACGTGGCAAGCACAAACACAGACACAATGATAAAAATGATGATAAAAACGGCAAAGTAAAACACAAGCTTCTTAGGTCTGTTTTGATTATAATGTTGTCTTTGATAGTACTGGTTGTAGGTTGCTTTTTTTCACTAAGACAAATTGGTAAGGATGCTTTGTTAAAACAAAGTGAAAAAATAGAAACTCCTGATCTTGGCGGAGAGGTAATCTCTGAAAACAATGGTCGTATCATTAAATATAATGGTCACACCTATGAATATAACGAAAATATTACGAACATACTATTCATAGGGGTTGATAAAACCGAATTAGGTGTTATTGACGGTGTTGTTGGAAAAGGTGGACAAGCCGACGCAATTTATCTTGCAGCCATAGATATTGAAGAAGGGAGCATTACTACCTTTGCTGTGCCTCGTGAAACAATGGCAGATATAGGTGTCTATTCAAGCACAGGCTCGTATTTGGGCATAGAAAACAAACAAATATGTCTGTCGTATGCATATGGAGATGGAAAAATAGAAAGCTGTGATAATCTTATAAGCTCACTTGAAAAAGTGTTCTTCGGAATAGAAATACAGTCATTTATTGCCATGGACCTTATGGGCATCAACGCCATGAACGACAATATCGGAGGCGTGGATGTTACGCTGGACTATGACACCGTAATTAAAGGTTATGAATTTAAGGCAGGGGTTCCTGTTCACCTTGCAGGTAGTATGGCAGAGGCTTTTGTGAGAACAAGAAGTGCAACAGAGGTAGATGCTAATATCAAGCGTATGGAAAGACAAAAAATTTACCTTAACGCATACATTGAAAAAGCTGTTAAAATGACAAAAGAGGATATAAAAACACCTTTAAATATTTACAATGCTGCAAGCGATTATTCCATAACCAGTATAGATGCTGCATCAGTAACATATCTTGCCACACGCCTTATAGACAAAAATATTACTTTCCCAAATATTATGCGTCTGCCGGGCGAGGTAAAAATGGGAGAAGAATACGCAGAATTCTATGTAAATGAGCGAGAATTCTATGAAATGTTTCTAGAAACATATTACAACCAAATTAATTGATTTATACTATCAATACGGTCTATTATTGTTGTAAAATTATCAAGTGTTTTGCTTGACTTATTTTAAAAATACGTGTACAATAATGATATATTAAGCATTGAAAGGATTAACTAAAACTATGATGAATGATTTAGAAATGGATTTTATCAGCTTGCTTGACGATGACGGCACTGAATATCAATTTGAAATTCTTGATGTAATAAACGAAGACGGAAGAAAGTTTTATGCTCTAAGCCCTGTTATTGATGACGAAAATCAGGTTATCGAAGATAGTGGAGAGTATTACATCATGGAGGAAATCATCGAAGAAGGTGATGACTCTCCTATGCTGGTTGATCTTGAGGATGAGAAGCTTCTTGATCACCTTGCAGAGATTTTCGAGGCTCATTTCGACGAAATGTTCGAATACGACGAGGACGAGTCTGAGGAGTAATTTTGTTCTCTTTCTGCCCGATTCGCTTATTGCATTGATATAACCCTACAACTTATTTATAGGGAGCCGGACTCCTGAGATTGTGTGCAGACCTCCCGATTTTTCGGAAGAAGGGAGCCTGAGGTCAAGGGGAGGCACCCACCTGTCGATTTAGTAGGCAGGTTGTAAAAAATGCGCTACGGTCGGGCGGAATAAACATACTTTCCAAAACAAAAAGCCTTACACAGCGCTCGGAAATATCCGGGCGTTTTTCTATAAATTATATAAATGGGATGATAAAAATGAACAAATTAAGAAAAATCATTGCAATAGCTCTTGTTGCATCTGTGTTAGGAACAGCCGGTGTGTCTGCATCTGCTACTTCTTTTGAAGCAGGCGAAACATCACACGCTGTAGTAAGCATTAAGAACAGTGATGCAGAAGTCAAGACAAAAACTATTGCTACAGAAAGCAACGAAGTTATCATCAGCGAAGACTCAATAACAATCGATGGCGAAAAAGACGAAAATGACTATGATATATACATATTAAAAGGTGAATATAGCTCAGCCCTAAAGATTGTTATTGATAGTGAAACAAAGAGAGATATAAACATTCAGCTTGAAGAATTTACTGTAGATAAAACAAACGAAGAAGCTTTGATTTCATCAGATGCATCTTGCAACATCAATATATCTCTTGCAGGCAGTGATAAAAGCACAATTAAATCATCAGCAGAAAAAGTAACAGCCTTAATCTCTGCTCCAAACGCAGCGCTCAATATACAGCCAGATATATATAGAGGTCACAATTCTACCCTCAGTGTAATCTCCACATCAGAAACAGCAGACGAAAACACCTCTGTAGGATGTATCACTGTTAAAAAACTGACATTTGTAGCAGGTGCAAAAGTAAATTTTGAGAGCAAAGCAGCTGCTGCCATAGTATCTGAAGCAGTTACTGTCAATCCAAATGTAGAAATAAATCTGGATGTAGCTTGTAGCAGAAAGATTTTCACAAACGACTATAAACAGCAAGGTGGTAAGGTTTCCTTTGGCGAAGAGAATACCGGATCACTCTTCTATCTTAACTATATAAAAGAAACAAACCACTTTGCAAATTTTAGAGTAATCAGTGGCTCTCTCACAGGCGTTACAGATGGCTATTGCGTTGAGGGCGATGTAGTAAATCAAGCATCAATTATTGGCGGAACAATACGCTTAGAGTCTAGCTCAAAACCGGTATTCTACGCTAGAAGAAAGTTTCAGGATTTCTTTATCAACGGCGGAAATGTTGAGCTGTTAACATCTGCAGCTCACGCAGTAGAATGTAATACAACTGAGTTTATAAAGTTCAGTAACGAATACGCTGTTATACTTAACGACGGTAATACACACATCACCTGCTCACAATATCCATTCGCAAGGAAGAATGACGACGGAGAGTTTGAGAGAATGGACGTATACAATCTTTTAAACCAAAAGGTATATCAGCATCACATAGATTTAGAGAGTGCACAAGGACATAATCTTGCTGAGTTGCTCGAAAAGAACAGTAACGATTTAGGTAGAGTTCTCTATAATGATGTACTTGTAAGCACAAACAAAAAATTTGTGCTTGAACTTGATGACCTCTATCTTTGGCTTAGTGAGCCACAAGAGGGCGACAACGGTGCACTTATATTCACTAATATTGGATTGACCTTTAAACACGTTGGAAAGTTTTCTGATTATTTGGAAAATATAGACACCGTTCCCGCTGAAATGGCATATGACAACTCATCATTGTTTGTATTTTTTGATAAAAGAAACGGCATAAATGGAACTGATAGCGTAACACAAATTACCGACTACAAGCTTCCTGCTAAAATAGATGTGCCTGAAAAAGACGAAATATATGATGATAAATTCTTGGGTTACTATGATTCTACCGACTGGACAAAGAAGTATTATGATGAAAATGGTAATCTTGTAGCTGATGCAGATATCAGAGAAAATACATTTTTAGTTGCACAGTGGCAAACTGATGTTAAGGTTGAGGCCGATCATATGGATGTCCACTTTGTTCTCAATGGTGGCACTTGCGACTTCCATAGCAACTTTATGGACAATGATTTTGACTCTAATATACCACTTAGAGAAGATTTCGTAATTCCTGATGCCGTAAAAGAAGGCAAAACATTCCTCGGATGGTATCTTACACCTGATGGCAGTGGCGAAAGAATTTTAAATTCTGCTATGCTAATTGACTTGCTCGGCACAGAGAATGTTACATTGTATGCTATTTGGGAGGGCGAAACCTCCACTAACGCAAAATATGGCGACGCCAACTGTGATGGCGATATAAATATGCAAGATGTAACCACAATTCAGAAAGTTATCGCAGAGCTTATTACTCCGGAAAAGGCCGGAGATAATTATGCTATAAATTCTGATGTTACACATGATGACAAAACAACAATGGAAGATGTTGTTCTCATTCAGAAATATTTGGCTAAGCTTGTTGATAGCCTTGATTGATAGTCACAATATTTGAAAAAAAACATAATGAAAGGAATTGATTACTATGTTTAAGAAATTTGGAATTGTTATTTTTTCTGTTTTGATCGCAACTTCACTGCTCGCAGGATGTGGTGATAAAGACGACAAAGATGTAAACAGCAATGTATCCTCCGGAACAACAAGTGAGGTAAGCTCTGATAGTTCAGCTCCTGATATAAACACAGACACTATCGAAATCGGCGGTGGTGATGACAAGGTTCTCATCCCTGATATTGTCGTTACACCGGGAGTAGAAGATAGCACAGAATCAAAGTCTGATGCTCCTTCTTCAGGAGATTCCGGAAACTCAGATACTTCATCAAAGAGCACCTCTTCCACAAGCTCAAAGGGCTCTGATAGCTCATCAAGCAAAGCTTCATCAAATTCTGAATCTGATTCAGAGTACTATGATGATTGGGAAGGCGACAATGTTATAGATTTCTCTGAGCTTTTAGGATAATCGAATTGAGGTACACACTGTGGGCATATATAAAATAGCGGATTTGTATATTGATATCGACCCAAAATATGAATATACTAAAGAAAGATTAAAAGACTATATTTCTAATGATGAGGTCGCACCGGATTTTTCGGTGCGACTCACCAGGGATTTGATTTTGCAAGAAGTTTCTTATGCTCCGGGGCTTCCGGAGTCATGCTATGAAAGCACAGCAATCTATAGGCAGATTTGTCTTAAAATACTTGAAAAATACAATGGTTTCTTTTTCCATTGCTCTGCCCTCTCGGTAGATAATCAAGCGTATTTGTTTACAGCACAAAGTGGCACCGGCAAATCTACACATACACGTATGTGGCGTGAGGTTTTTGGTGATAAGGTCGTTATGATTAACGATGACAAACCACTTGTTCGCCTTATAGATGGAAAATTCTATGTATATGGTACTCCATGGGATGGAAAACACGCTATTAGCAACAACATAAAAGTGCCTCTTAAGGCTATTTGCTTTTTGCATCGTGGCGAGGAAAATAAAATCTCTAAGGTGGTTGGAATAGACCATTTGCATGATATTCTAAATCAAACTATTATGCCAAAGAGTTCTACTTCTATGATAAATCTGCTTGACATCTTGGAAAAAATGCTCACCGATATTCCTACCTATGAGTTATACTGCAACATTTCACAGGAAGCAGCAAAAGTTTCATATAAGGGTATGATTGAATAAACGAAAGGACTGATAAAAGTGATAAAGTCTAAAGAAGGACTTCTCGTAAGAAAATTTGGGGACAAATACGTAATCGTGGCTATTGACGATATGGCAGATGAGTTTCATAGCCTTATAACATTGAATGACACAGGTCTCTTTATTTGGAAGCTTATCGAGAAAGGTACCGATGCTGATAAAATTTTGGAAAATATTCTTTCTACATATGATATTGATGAGGAAACAGCAAAAGCCGATATACAAAACTTTATTGAAAGTGCAAGAAAAGCAGGTATATTAGATGAGTGATCTGCTATGCATAAAGGATATAATTGAACGTGACGGTGAGTACATCGGAACACCGCATGGTGATAGTATGTGGCCTTTGTTGCATAATAAACGTGACACTATACACGTTGTAAAAAAGACAGATAAGCTAAACAAACATGATGTAGCATTATACATACGCAAAAATGGCCAATATGTGCTTCATCGCATAATGAAAATTGAAAATAACAGCTACACCATGTGTGGCGATAGTCAATATGTTTTGGAGAAGGGCATACAGGAAGATCAGATTATCGGGGTTTTAAAAAGCTTTTATAGAAATGACAGATATTGTGACACAAATAAAATACGTTACAAAATTTACGTCTTTATATGGTGTCTTTCCCCAAAGGTCAGAAGATTTCTAATGCACTTTGTTGCATATGCAGAAAACAAAAAGAACAAGATTAAAGCAAAAGGAAAAGCCAAACGATGAAGAAATGTGACTATTGTGGCAAACAAATATCATATAGTGAACAATATTGCTGTGATGAATGTAGCCAGAAAGCATTGAAATATTATCACTTTGAAAGAAAATATAAAAATATTTTTGGTTTTTTCAATATTATCTGTGCGATATCCGTTATGGCTGCTTGCTTCCTATCTCTGCTCTTGTCTGCTAAAATTGGATATATAGTATCAGGAGCAGCTCTCACGCTTTTGGGAGCGGCTGTGGTTGCTTTTCCAATGCCTACTCTAAATCAGATAAAAAAGCAAAAAATTCAAAAAGCGGTGTTTTCTACCAGAATTATTGGTGGGATAATTTCCTTTTCAGGTATTTGTTTGTTAATTGTAGGCTTGTTTGTCGTTTAAATGAATAATTGATCTCCTTTTTGTCAATGATAAGATTGAAAAAACAAAAAGGAGGTTTTTTTATGCTTGATAAATTAGCACTTACATTATTGATCATCGGTGGTATCAACTGGGGATCAGTAGGTATATTTCAATTTGACCTTGTAGCATGGATATGCGGTGGTCAAACAGGCATTGTAAGCAGAATAATCTACACTCTTGTTGGATTATCTGCTATCTGGTGTATTTCTCTTTTATTTAGAGATACAAGCGATGAACATGTCGATCGACTTGAAACAGGAAGCACAATGTAAACTATTTGCAATTAATTTTTCCTAATAATTAAAAGAACGCTCTGTGATAAAATTTGTGTCACAGAGTGTTCCTCTTTTTGCAGTGAATATTCTTACTCTGCCATTCATATGCTATTAAGGTGTATTAATGAAATAGACTTGTAGCAAATTTTAAGGAAAAAATATCTAATATATTATAAATATACATTAACATTTTCACCGAAATTAAGAATTATTTTATTAACAATTCCGTATTTTTGAAAAAATACTATTTTGTCTTTACATGGCAATTTTATTGGTGTATTATATATTTATTATATTGTTAAACTGAGAGGCGATATACTTGAAGAAAGTACGTGGCAACACCTTACCACAGGAAAAGAAATCCGGTGACAAGGATAAAAATGATATTAGTTCCAATTCTAAATTGGGTAAAAAAAAGATAATAATATTAAGTGTTTGTTCAGTAATAGCAATAATTATTGCTATTCTTCTGATAACATTTACACAATCACAAAATAATCCATATATCAATAACAAAACAGACTCTGCCAGCTCTGAAGTTGACTTCTATAGCGAGCTTGGTAAGACCGATCTTTCCAAAATTAATATAACCGATAAATCAAAAAGCTTTGTTAAGGGAATTAAAATTTCCGGTTATGACTTGAGCAGCAAGACATACAACGAGGTTTATTCACATTTTGAAGCTAATATAAAGGACTTTGTGGAAGATATTTCATACATAATCGACTGTGAGGGCACACAGAAAACCCTTACAAAAGAGGACTTTGTCTTTAACGCCGATTATGCTTCCGTAGTAGACAAGGCATATGCTATCAGCACACTTGCCAGAAGTCTACAAATAACCCAGCTTCCAAAAGACACAGACTTGGAGCTGGAATATGAGATGGAAGAGGAATCTATCTCTATGGCTATTGATAAAATCGCTGAGCTTGTAGACGATGAAGCAACAGGCGTGGAGCTTGTTTCTTTTGATCCTTCTGCATCCGAAGGCAAACAATTCGTGTTTAAGGACAACGGCGGAGGAAAAGCCCTCGATAGGGAAGATGCTATAGCGAAGCTTACAAAGCTTATAAAATCCGGAGAGAAGGAAGGCACAGTATCGTGCGTAAAATCTGTTCCCGAAGGCGGACTTATAGCCAATGACCTCAATCAGAAGATGAAGCTTATATCTACCTTTAGCACAACATCAACTAATAATTCTAACGCAAACCATAATATGGAACTTGCATTATCTTCTGTAAACGGAACTCTTTTAAACCCTGGTGATACATTCTCTTTTAATGCTTGTACAGGTGATAGTAACCTCACATCATTAGGTTATCTACCTGCAGGTGTAATAATGAACGGAAGAAGTGCTGTTGGTATTGGCGGTGGTATATGCCAAGCTTCCACAACTATTTATAATGCCGGTCTGCGTGCAGGCCTTACAATAGTCGAGAGATATGCTCACGCATGGCCTTCAACATATGCACAGCAGGGTCTTGATGCTACAATCGACTATCCTAATCTTGACCTAAAAATGAAGAACAATGGCAGTTATCCTGTATATATAAACTGTTATATGTCAGGTGTTACTCTCACTTGCAATATGTATAGTGTACCATCCACTGAATGGGATGAAATCACCTGTGATTCTTGGACCTCCGGTTATGGCGCCGGAGGTAGCTGGACAGTAGCCGCTTCAAGAACATTTTGGTTAAATGGCAAAGAAGTGAAGACCGAGGCACTGAAATCCTCCAGCTACTGTTATCCATCATCCTCGTCAGAGGACGACGATGAAAGCTCATCATCAAAATCCTCTTCTAAGAAATCATCCAGCTCAAAACCAAATTCCAGCTCGGAAAGCAGTTCTGATTTAACATCTTCTGCCACATCATCGGTAGATGTGCCCGCAAGCTCAGCTCCTGATAATAATACTTCTTCTATCGTTGATATCACCAGCGATCCTATTTCATTTGAGAGCGATGCACCATCCTCTTCAGAAGCACCAATTACAAGTAGCAGGGAGCCTATAGAAAGCAGTTCAAGCTCAAATACAAGCTCAAATACAAGCTCAAATACAAATTCAGATAGAAGTTCAGATACTAGTTCAAATAATACAAGTGCAGATGCACCATAAAATAGTAAAAAATATTTATACCCACGTAGGACCTATCTCCTGCGTGGGTATTTTTAGTTGTTTTCGGTTTTTATTTGAAATTCTGAATAAAACTCCTTTGTCTCGCTATTTCTTGTCACTGTAGATTGATGTTCATTTAACAATTTTGTTAGCGAATACAGATTTATCCATATTTCATTATTTCCCTCTTTTTGGCTTTCATCAAAAATGAGTTGCACACCAAAGTGCAGATGACTGCTTTCTATCCCATTTGTGTTTTCGGTGGAACTATATCCTGTTCTCCCCACATAGCCTATCACATCACCAGCATTAACCTTTTTCCCTTCATAGAGATCGCAGTGGTATGGTCTGTTTTGGCGTAAATGGGCATAGTAGTAGTATCTTTTGGTGTCATTACTTCTTATACCCACTCTCCATCCGCCATACTGGTTCCATCCCAACACCTCTACAACACCGGATTCTATTGCAATTACAGGTGTGCCCGTGAGTGCCATAAGATCATGGCCCAGATGCTGTCTCTTGTAACCATATGTCCTTGATGCTCCAAAATCGTCATAATCATTATAATAGAATCCCGATGCAATAGGCGAATAAACCTTTAGTCCATATGTACCATCTTCTCTTTCTCCTAAATACTCAGACAGCACTGCTGAATATACTTCACGATAATATCTATAATATTTCATAGATCGTGTTATGTCGCTCATTTTTTCTCCTTTATTAAGCGAGTCTATCAATTTATCAAGATCGCCGGAGCGATATTTAGAAAAATCACCTCCGTATTTTGCACCCAAATATGCCAGAAGATCTATCCAGTTTTTCTTGATTTTTTGATCGTGCGAGTCTATGTCATATTTCATTGTATCTTTTAATGCATTGTAGGTCACATTGAATTCTGCATACTTTATATAGTCTTTATTATCATTTGTAGTAAGCCCAAGCATAGCAAATATGGTGCCTATAAAGAGAAACGTACAAAAAGCTGAGATTACTCTTCTTTTCATTTTTCTATCACCTCTTCCCCTTTGAATATATGGAGATAGCAATATAAAATATTCCACAAAAATGATGACAACTCTATTTTTTTATGATATAATATTTCGATAATAGATAATTAGACTCTTACTAAGAAGGTTGAAAAATGTTAATTAATCCACTTGTTTTGCTTATCACAACTGCATTTATTGTGTTAATTATAATGTATTGCATTGTAAAAAAACCGGATTTTCCGTTGCTTACGTTGTCATCAATACTGCTGTTTGGTATATATGTCTTTTTTGCATATTCAATCAATAGCTTAATGTATTCTAAAGACTATGTGTTGAGCGATAATTCTGCATACACAATTATAAAAATCATTACAACTGTTTATGATTTCTCTTATACAAAGCTGGAATCAGCCTTTTCTCAATATATGATTATTATGATGATACTTGCTGTATTGAGCATTATTTCAATTTGTATTGACATTAATAGAATATTCTTTAAAAACAAATAATTAAGGAAAAAAATAAATGAAGATTATAAATAAAATTACGTCACTAGGCTCACCAGCTACTGTTGCCTTAGGTTTTTTTGACGGTGTCCATCTGGGGCATCAAAAGGTGATAACCTCTGCAATAAAATGTGCAAAGAAAAATAATTTAAAATCAGTTGTCCTGACTTTTGACAAAAGTCCATCTATATTCTTAAATTTGCCTGAAAAAGAGCTTATTACAGAAAATCAGGAAAAATGCGAGCTTTTTGAAGAGCTTGGCGTTGATGCCACCTATCTGTTGCCATTTGAGGAGTTAATTGACCTTACACCCGATGATTTTGTAAAAAAAATATTGATAAAAACTCTTAATGTAAAGCATATTTTTTGCGGATTCAACTATCGTTTTGGAAAAGATGGCAAGGGTACTTGTGAAGACCTTGCAAGAATCTGCAATGAGTGCGGAATAGAACTCACAATCGTGGCACCGGTGTCGTACGATGGTGAAATAATAAGCTCCTCCCGAATCAGAGTAGCCCTCGAAAAAGGCGATATCTTATCAGCCAATGCAATGCTTGGCCATCCCGTAGCAATAGATGCCAGAGTCAATACAGGCAGAAAGCTGGGAAAACGTCTTGGCTTTCCTACTGTAAATCAAAATATGTCAAAAAGTCATGTTTTGCCACTATTTGGAGTTTATGCTTCGGTTTTAGTCTATAAAGACAAAAAATATCCTGCTATCACTAACATCGGTATCAAACCCACCGTGGGAGCAGATGGTCCTGTAGCAGAAACTTGGGCATTTGACACTGATTTGGGTAGCCTTTACAATAAACGAGTGCTTGTTCAGCTGATAGATTTTGTGCGAATGGAAAAGAAATTTTCAAGTCTGGATGAGCTTAAAGCTAATGTTATAAGCGATGCAGAAAATGTCAAAAAAATGTTCAAAGAGCATTACTATCATTATATAGGGGATTAAATTATGACTATAAAAAACAGAGATAGAGAAACAATTAAATGGATTATATCGGTCAGTAAAAAGTTTTTGCCACATATGATTATTCTAACCATAATAACTATGGTTTCTTCCTGTTTTGGCGCTATATTTGCATTATTATCAAAAAACTTTATAAACGCCGCTACAGCAAGAGATAAAGATGAGATGATAATGACATTTATAGAAATTGTGTCATTGGTACTGATACTTCTTTTGATAAGGATAGTGATAATGTACCTTCGTGATTACATATCATCTCGACTTAATATAGCGTATAAAACATATTTGTTTGATAATATTATAAGAAAAAAATATGCATTAATTTCACCTTATCACAGTGGAGATCTACTAAATAGAATAACAAGTGACATCGGTGTTGCATCCGGCACTGTAGCCACCTTTATACCATCAGTTGGTGCGTTAATAACGCAAATGGTGTCTGCTTTAATCGTTATCTATTCTATAGATTCCACGTTTGCAATTGTTTTTGTTGTGGGTGGTATATTAGTATTCCTTTTAAGCAGAATATTCAAAAATTATTCTAAAAAGCTTTATAAGCAAGGACAAGAAACAGACGGCAAAACACGCTCTTTTATACAAGAAGCAATAGAAAATATGCTTGTAATAAAAACTTTTTCGGGCGAAGATAAAATAACTAAAAAAGCCGAAGAATTTCAAGAAGAAAACTATAAAATAAAAGTTAAACGTCGTTATTTGGCAATATTCAGAAAAACCAGCATGAACCTTTTGATGCAGGGTGGATTTATATATGCGCTCACATGGGGTGTAATAGGAATATATAATGGAATGGACTATGGTACAGTGATTGCACTTACACAGCTTGTAGGTCAGGTTCAAACACCTTTTTCCGGTCTTTCCTCCTTGGTTTCAAGTTGGTTTAACCTATCAGCATCCGTAGAAAGAATACTCGATATATGCAACCTGAGTGAAGAAAGTAAAGATGGTAAGCTGATGACTAAAGAAGACGTAACAAAAGTCTATAACGACCTTGATAAAATTGAATTTAAAAACATTTCATTTAAATATGATAGAAACAGCATATTTGAAGATGCTAATCTCACAATCAACAAAGGCGATTTTGTTACAATAATGGGAATATCAGGAATTGGTAAAAGCACTCTGATGAAATTGCTCTTAGGAGTTTATGACTGCGAGGGTGAAATCAAATTTAAGCTCAAAAATGAAGATTTAAATGCAAACTATTGTACAAGACCTCTATTCTCATATGTTCCTCAGGGCAATATGCTGTTATCAGGCACAATAAGAGAAAATATTGTTTTTACAAGTGAAAATATTACCGAAGATGATATTAACGAAGCAATACGTCTAAGCTGTGCAGACGACTTTATCAAAGATTTCCCGCAAGGTCTTGATACAGTAATTGGCGAAAAGGGTACCGGACTCTCAGAAGGTCAAACTCAACGTATTGCAATCGCACGTGCGCTTGTTACTAAGGCACCGATAATTCTTCTCGACGAAGCCACCTCAGCATTAGATGAATACACAGAGGACAAGCTTCTCAAAAATCTGAAAAATCTAAACAATATGACCTGCATAATAATAAGCCACAAGAGAGCTGCACTAGACATCTGCAACAGACACATCGCCATAGAAGATAAGATAATTGTTGAGGTTGAGGATTAATGAACCTTTATAATGAAGTAAAAGAATGTCTTGCTGATATATTACCGATTAGAGATAAAATTCACTCTAATCCGGAATTAAGCTTTGAAGAACATAATACTACAAAAATAATTAAAGATTTTCTTTTGGATATTGGTATTGATGTAATAGACCTCGGTACTGATACCGGTGTGGTGGGTGTGTTGCGCTGTAAAAATAAAAACTCAAAAAAAATTGCTCTGCGTGCTGATATAGATGCCATTGCCACAGATAATGGAGCTATGCATTTATGCGGACATGACTATCACACTTCTGCGCTTTTGTGCTGTGCTAAATATGCATCACAGAATATTGATAAAATCAAAAATAATGCCATATTTATTTTTCAGCCGGCAGAAGAAACCACCACTGGTGCTAAATATCTCATAAACAATGGTCTTTGGGATAAGTTTCCATTTGCACCCGATATGATGTTCGGTATACATAATCGCCCGGAGATGGCAGATGGTACTGTGAGAGTGCAAAGTGGTCCATTGATGTCGTCTAAAAGCGATTTTACAATTACTGTAAAGGGAAAGACAGGTCATAGCGGTTCGCCACATCAGTGTATAGACCCTATAACCGCTAGTGCAAGTATAGTGCAGGCAGTGCAAACTATAATCAGTAGAAATACTGATCCTTTCCAACCATGTGTATGTGCCATATGTTCCATTCACGGTGGCTCTCCCTCAAACTTTGCCCCTGAAAGCGTGACAATGACCGGAAGCATACGCTCTCTCGACAAAGATACTCACATTAATTGTGAAAGAAGACTAAGAGAAATTGTAGCTAACACTTGTAGCGCTTATGGTTGCACTTGCGATATTGATATAAAATCACTTGTGCCGGTGCTAAATAACACAGAAGCGATGACAGAAAAAGCTTTAAAAATAGCTCAAAACGCTGTATCAGATGATAAAATTGTGACCTCTACCCCATGCATGGGCAGTGAAGATTTTTCAGTATATGGCGAGTATATTCCGTATTATTTTTATTGGATAGGCAGTGGCAAGGCAGGATATGATAATGCACCTTGGCATAGTGCCGACTTTTCAATTGGAGAAGAATTTTTGCCTACGGCATCTTCTATATTCGTAAGCGCCCTGATGACAGAGCTTAATTAATAAAAAATTTTTGGTGATCGTATGAAAATAATTACTGTAAATGACTATGTAAAACAAAAGTACGGCAAAAAAATGTATAAGCTTGCGCTTAGTTGTTCAACCACCTGCCCGAACAGAGATGGAACTATCGGCACAGGTGGTTGTATTTTTTGCCCAAATGGTGCATCTGACGGATTCGCACAGCTTGCAGATGTGCCTATATCCGAGCAAATTGAAAAAGCTAAAGCTCTGGTGGAATCGAAGAATAAAGGCGGTGGGTATATTGCTTATTTTCAGACCTTCACCATCACTTATGCCCCGATATCACATTTACGCAAAGTCTTCTTTGAGACCATAAACAGAAACGATATAGACATACTTTCAATGGCCACACGTCCTGATTGTCTGGATGATGATGTGTTATCTCTGATAGCAGAGCTAAACAAAATCAAACCTGTATGGGTTGAGCTTGGACTTCAAACTATCCACAAAAAGACTGCAGATTACATAAGGCGTGGATATGAGCTTGATGTATATGACCATGCAATTAAGAAATTAAAAGACATTGGTGTGCATACAATAGTTCATCTTATAATCGGACTTCCCGGCGAGAGTGAACAGGATATGATATCTTCTGCAAAATATGTAGGTCAAAGTGGCGCTGATGGCATCAAGCTTCAGCTTTTGCACATACTAAGAGGATGCGACCTGGAAAACGAATATAACAACGGTAAAATTCACGTGCTCGAACTTGAAGAATACACCAATATTCTATGTAAATGTATAGCTGTCTTGCCCGAAGATATTGTTATACATCGTCTTACAGGTGATGGTGCCAAATCTCAACTGATAGCTCCTCTCTGGAGTGGTGACAAGAAGCGTGTTATGAACTATGTAAACAGAGCTATAGCCGAATATAAACCTTAAGATACTTAAAACCCACACACAATACAAAAAAGCGAGTATTTGCAATCAATTAAATGCAAATACTCGCTTTCTATTTATTGTTTTTTTATGTGCGTATTAAAATGTACCTTTTAGCAAAAACCATTCGCTTTTTCTCTATCCTTACTTCCTTGTGAAAAAAGGAAGTAAGGAATAGAAAGTAATCATGGATAGTTTCCGCCGTTTATAGGGCCATTAGTTGCAGGGAAGGTCTTGTCGTCAATGACTTCGTCGTTCAAAATGGCGTTTATATATCTCTCCAAATACTCACTCTGAGCTACTGCGCTGGAGTTGTGGGTGAGAATATAGTCTGCCACGTTCTTGAGGTTAGCTTTGTAGCCATATCCACAAGCCTTAGAACCTGTTTCTGTTACGTAATGATAACGCTCTATGCCACTAGCATCAGTGTAATTAACGTATGTTCTAGCAGCAAAGTCTGTGGAATAATCAGGAACCGCGATGTTATTGATAACGGTTGAGAATACGTTGTAATTTGTACCTGCATAAAGCTTGTTTACAGCAGGTGACTTAATAACTTCATATTTGCCGTTAGCATCCGGAACGCATCTTTCTGCCACAAGACCGCCATTCTCTGCTACATCTGCATATGCAAGTAGGTGACCATAAGTTACTGTTGTTGATGATACAGATTGAAGCTCACTTACAAGTGATTTGCTTATTCTTGATACAAATCTCAAGCCTGTGCCACCATATGTAGGTGAATATACAGCTCTGATCTGGACACCCATAAGCTCAAGTCCGCTAAGCTCTTTGCTTACATCTCCAAAACGAACAATTGTATCGTTTGGCTCCTGAGTTACTGTGTTTATCTTAGCCCAGCCAGCATAGAGAACCGTATCTGAGCTTAGCACATCAGTACTCTTGTAAGCATTATTCTTATCATTGCTCTGAGCTGCACTTGCTGTCTTATACCAACCTGTAAATACGTATCCATCTTTTTGTGGATAGATTGGCTTATCGCCACTATCTTTGAACACTGATGAATTAAGTGTGATGTTATCAGCAGAGTTGCACTCTATATCACTCAAGACAACAGTATTGTTTGTTAATGAATCAACATAAGAAATGCTAGACCCATCAGGATTTTTAAATGAAACAGTGAATACATCTTCTTCCCATACTGCATAAAGAGTTACTGTTCCGTTGTTAGTAGCTGTTAGATTTGATACAGACTGCTTATCTGTGTATACAGCCTTTGTTGCTGTGCTTGCTGTATCCCATCCCTTGAATGAGTAACCACTCTTTGTAAATGCGTTAGCTGTGAGCACCTTGTATACATCATATGTAAAGCTTTCGTCGCTCATAGTTCCTGAGCCACCATTTGCATCAAACTTTACTGTATAAGTATGTGCTGTCCAGATTGCATACAATGTATGTGCACTTTCATTTGTCACGCTTGTTGAAGATGTTACTGCTGTGCCATCTGTCTTTGCTGTTGACCAGTTCTCAAATGTATAGCCTGTACGTGTTGGTGTTGGAAGTGTGCCATAGGTTGAACCATAAGTAACAGCCTTACTCTGGGCCTCACATGAGCCACCGTTTGCATCGAATGAAACTATGATATCACCCTTGGCTGTCCACACAGCATAGAGAGTTACTGTTCCATTGTTAGTAGCTGTGAGATTTGATACAGACTGTTTATCTGTGTAAACAACTTTTGTTGCTGTGCTTGCTGTATCCCATCCTGCGAATGTATAACCACTCTTTGTAAATGCGTTGGCTGGGAGTACCTTATACACATCATATGTGAAGCTCTCGTCGCTCATAGTACCTGAGCCACCATTTGCATCAAACTTTACTGTATAGGTGTTTGGTGTCCAATGGGCATATACGGTAAGATTATTAGCATATATCCATTTTTCTTCTGAGTTGAAGTATGATGTATCCGGTACACATTTATAATTAGAACCATAAACCTGTGTTCCACCTGATGTTGCTGTGTACCAGCCATCAAATGTATAGCCGTTACGTGATGGCTTGTAATCAGCACCTTGAAGAGAATGATACTCTGATGAGTCGTATCTCATGGTTACCGATGTTATTTTACTATAATTACCACCATTTGGATCGAGTGTGAGCGTGTAGGTTTTTGCTGTCCAATGGGCATATACCTTCAAATCATTATCATATATCCATTTTTCTTCTGAGTTGAAGTATGATGTATCTGGTATACATTTATAATCAGAACCATAAACCTGTGTTCCACCTGATGCTGCTGTGTACCAGCCATCAAATGTATAGCCGTTACGTGATGGCTTATAATCAGTACCTTGAAGAGAATGATACCCTGATGAGTTGTATGTCATAGTAACTGATGTTACTTTGCTATAGTTGCCACCATTTGGATCAAGTGTGAGTGTGTATGTTTTTGCTGTCCAAATTGCATACAATGTATGTGCACTCTCATTTGTCACGCTTGTTGAAGATGTCACTGCTGTGCCGTTTGTTTTTGCTGTTGACCAGTTCTTGAATGTATATCCTGTGAGTGTTGGTGTTGGAAGTGTGCCATAGGTTGAACCATAAGTAACAGTCTTACTTTCGGTTTCACATGAACCACCATTTGCATCAAACTTTACTGTATAAGTGTTTGGTATCCACTGGGCTGTTAGTGTGGTGTCAGTTGAAAGCTCATACATTGCGACATCACACCAATGATCGGATGCAATATATGTTGTATCGTCTTTCTTATAACCATTGAACACATATCCTGTTCTAGTTGGTAAATCTTCTACATATCCATCTTCATCGAGGATAGTATTACATACACTATCGCTATAGATAGCATAGTCCTTTTTATCATTGACGCTGTTATAGACAAACCAAAATTCGTCTGGGCCACCTGTTCCGCCGTTTTTATCAAGCGTGATATGAATTTTACTTACTGTCCAAACGGCATATGCTGTAGCATCATTACCACAGCCTGCGTCGTTTGCAATACCTTGGAATCCACTACGAAAGCTCGTTCCACCTGGCCAAGTAGCCTGTTTATCTTCATCTGTGGTGTCTGGTTCTCTAAAATATCCAACAAATGTATAACCTTTCTTTGTTGGTGGTGTTATACTGTATTCGTTATTTTCATTATGTGGATATGCTATCGTACATTCTTCATCCTGATACCAAGTTAAATCAAGATCGTATTTAGCGTTCCACTTGAAATAAACAACATCGTCACCATCTGTACCGCCTTGCTTATCAAGAGTAATCTTTGAAACACCTTTACCCCATTGTGCATACAATACATTGGCAGGTGCACTGGAATATACTGTGCTTGATGTCACCTTTTCTCCGCCATCCGGTCTGGTGTACCATCCTTTAAAGATATATCCCTCACGCACAGGATCTTCCGGCAAGCTGTAATTAGCTGAGTAGCCTGCCTTTCTTGGAGCAGGTGTGTATACTTCGGAAGAAGAGTCTGTTCTCTCTATTTTAACCTTAAACTGAAGGTTATTATAAACATCTGTGCCGTTCTTCCATGACCAAATTGTAAGGTGATCCACAGCTTTTGCCTGATCAGCAGAGAGCTTAAATGTTTTAGAAACACTGGTTCCATAATAATCCATTGATGTGCGGTTGTTAGTAGCATTTGAAATCATTTCCTGATTAGAATTATGCAACTCGAAAGCTATGCAGCCGTTACCGCTTATCTTAGAACCGCCTACAGTAGTTACAGATAGAGTATAAGTACCTTTGCCAAGGTTCAATGGAATCTTCTTTATATCTCCACCTGTGCCTGTTACTGTACCATTGAGTGTGTGTACCTCAGTTGTAGCGTTATAATAATATTGTAATCCTGCTACAGTTGTAGAGGCTGTGTCCGGCACATACTCGTTTATACCAATATCATCATAGTTTACATCGAAGAAAACATTATATGTTCTGCTTGCATTAAAGTTTTTAACGCTTTGTACTATTGGTTTCTCTTTAAATCCATGGGCTTCATCCATATATAGACCCAAATTACCGTCATAAGAAGGGTCGTACATCTTGTAGATGAAGAGTACATCCAGATATGGCAAGGTCTTTGCGTCTTCAAGCTCCCATGCCATCTGCTCTGCAGCGCTGTTTAACGATGCCTGAGTCGGTTCGGTATTTACAGCTGAATCTTCAAATCCTGTTTCAGTCATAAACAGAGGCTTGCCATCGTCACCATGTCTTTGTGCCACTGCATAGATGTCGTTATTCATTTGTATCCACCCTGTATCTGATGCAGAGGAGATTTTGTGTGCATGGCTTACAGAGTATGGGTGCCAGTTGAGAACCTGGAAATAATCATCTGAGTTCATGCTCTTTGTTCTTGCACCAAATGGATGTGCTCCTGATTCAATAGCGTTATACACTGCGTCAAGCATATAAACTGAATTAGGAATATAGTTTGAGGAGTTACCGAATTTTAGTCCGGGAACACCATTTGCGTCGCTACCGTTGTTAGCATCATAAATACAGCAAAGGGATGGCAAAAGAATCTTCGCTTCTGAATTCACCCTGCGGACTGCATCTGTAAAGTAGTAACAAAGGTCAGCAAAAATCTTGCCTTTTTCCTCAGTAGTATAAGTGTTATCAATGTTGTATACTTCTTCTGACCAACCTGGTCTTGGGCAGTTTGCGTCTGCATCAAATTCATTAAATGGTTCTACATAGTCAATCTCTGGGAACTCCTCTAGGATCATACCTATTGCAGTTGAGTTAATCTCAAGCCAGAGCTTGTAATTTTCAGGGTCTACCGTAAAATCAGGAACTTCTTTCCAGTGTGTATATACATAACCATTAGGGAAGAGCAGTGCGTCAAGTGTCAGAAGATATTCCTTTATGTTTGTATCGTCTTTATAATAATTACTCAATACTCCCCTGATTAATTCCTTTGCGCCCTCTTTCCATACCACAGTATTATCGGGACGAACATTAAATGCTGTACTAAGACCAAAACCATTTCTAAATACTTCTATATTAAGCTCTTTAGTATGCTTGATATGATTTGTGGAGTTCAAATGTGGCCATAAGGCTGCTCCAGCTTCAGAATACTCAGTAGCCTGATCAGAAATACCAAATGTGAAGTTTCCGTCTATTCTGTCATAGCCTTCTTCCACGTTTTCGATGCTTATAGTATTTCCACTTATGGAAAGCACCTTATACATTGTGTGACCAATATAGAAAGTTTCGCCTACTTTGACGGAGGAAGTAGTAGTTTTTGTTTCAGTAATATTTTTAAATGTGAAAGCCGTAAAGTTGTGTGAACCACTAACTGTGAGTGTGCATGGATCACCTAATGCAAATGTAGCACCTGTAAATGTTTGTGTAGATTTGGTGTAGGTGATATCTGCTACCTGTGCATATTTTGAATGACTTGATGTCATAAGGCTGTATGCAGATGTGGCACACAATTCGGAATAAATCACACGTGTTTCATTATTTTCATCTTTATAAGCTATATACCCCACCGCCATATATGTTGTGGCTAAATCAGAGTCACCTACATTGACGGTTGCAGTGTATTCTGCATCACGAGAGGTGCGCACGATCTTCTGAGCATTTGGGTCTAGTGAATCTAACCTTAAGTTAGATTCATCACTATAAACATCATTGCTTGGCAGGATGAGTGTGCCCATCTCTGTTATGCTGTCGCCAAGAGTAGTGTATATGTATGGGTCTACAGTAAAACTAAAGTCTATGGCAACTTGTGAGCCGGTGTGAAGCTTCATTTCGTTTTTGTAGATAAATTCATCGTGTGTTTCATACAAAGGTGCATTATGTAAATTTTTATTTACATGTCCTGTTGGGTAATATACCTTGTATGACGGAGAAACTTTAACATCGTTATATCCTATGTAGCCACCGCTTGTCTGGTAAAAGTCGGTATAGAAAGGCTCAAACATATATTCGTCATTAATTTTGACGTATACACAGTCTTTGCCGGCGTTAGGACCTGCTACCACACGTATCCTAGCCATCTCTACCTTAGAATATTTATCTGAAGCCAATCTGGAGCCTGTCTTATGCATCTCACTCTTACGGGAAGACTCTACTTCCCAGCCAAAGTGAGAGCCATCATCTCTTAACCATAGCGCAAAGCCTGAGCTCCAGTATGCATCAAAGGCTACTCTAAATCCAGATTGATCACCATCATTTAGTCTGGTATAGAAGGTATATATTACAGAGTAATACTGGCTTTTTCCTTCATATGAGAATGAATTTTCGCTCACATATTCAAGATCATTAGGAGTGATGCGATCTACTTCCTTTGTAAAGCCATTGTCGGAGTATATACCATTTTCAAAGCTACCTGAGTTAGAATAAACGCAGTTTGATGGGAAGGTAACTTCTTCATCTTCAGCATTTGCCATATATCCGTTTTCTACATCAAACAAATCTGTATAGAACGAATCTTTCAGCTCGTCATCCATCTTGAAGTATACATAATACTTACCCGCGTTAGGTCCTGATTCTACATAGAGACGTCCTATTTCAACTAGAGTAGTAGTCGTAACTGCTGCAAACTTGTTGCCCTTGTTATCGCTATTTTCGTGGCAGAAAAATGTTCCATCAGAACGGAACCATATACCAAAAGGCATTCTCCAAGTGTGGTCAAATGACAACTGATATGACATATCGGTTGTTGGCACCACAAGGCACTTAAACTTTACAGAATATGTAGGTGAAGTGCTCTCATATGTCGTATTTTGTCTATCGGCACTATTGGGTGCAAATTTTAGATCAGATACAGTAATCTCATCCACCTTATCCGTGAAGACATCTTCTGCTGCGCTTGCGCTTATCGTGGTTGGGACAATCACAGATGTGATTATCATAACCATTGATAAAAACAACGAAAGCATTTTTTTCATAGTAATACCCCCTGTAATTACAGCTGTTTCAAACATAAACCTGAAACACCTTATAATTCATTTAATCTTACCATACATTATAATCTATTTATTATAGAATAGTCAAGCCTAACTCTAAATTTATATTACATTTAGACAAAAAACAGCCTCAAGGCTTTTTATAACCTTGAGGCTGTTCATTATGAAATCAGTTTATGAAAAATCTTATCTCAACGCACTGAAAGCTCTGAATGAGTTATCAACATCCACTACAGTATCTGTGTCAGATGTTTCAGAATCTGTATCGCCAGATGCTGCCATAACGTCTTGTGCGAGAAGCATTTCATCAATTAATTCCGGAGTATTATATAATTTTTTCATTGTAAAAATACCTCCTTAAAATCAAGCTACTTTAGCAAGTGCATCGTAAGCTTGGCTAACTGCTGACCAAGCACTATCAAAGCTTGTGCGGCAACCGCCTGCGAATTTACTGTCTGAATATGTGTGGTATCCACGACGTCCAAATCCGTTAGCGTCTGTGTAATCAACATATGCTCTTGCCTCTACAAGGTCACCCTTGTAAGCTGAATCTGCGCCATCATATTTGATAACGAGTGTTGACAAGCGATAGTCGTCGAACATTCTGTGGTTCTGATCGCCTTCTTTTGTACAATCAATATCTACAGCGCCTGTTGTCTTCTTGTTAAGCTTTGTAAGATTTGCTATATCGGTCTTAGCATATGCTGTGTAACCATAAGATACGCTCTTGCCGTTCAAGCCCTGAAGCTCTTCGAGCATACCGTTGCGATATACTGTTACGAAACGAAGTGCGTCTTGATCTGTGTTGCTCATACCTGGCTGATACTTATCTGCAACTTCTTTGCTTCTGATCTGAACACCCTCGAGGCTAAAGCCCTTAAGTGATGAAGCGCCATAGCTGTTCTTATCGTTACCGTCCTTAGTAACTGTACCTACAGGTACCCATGCAGCATAGAGATTGAGGTTGCCATCTGCATCGGCATAATCTGCAATTGTGATGTTCTGTGGGAATGCTGTACCGTTTGTTGTACCTAGTGTAAGGTTAGTGGTGTACCATCCACCAAACAGATAACCGTTTCTAACTGGTAAGCCTTCTTCTGCAGAAGCGATAGGTGTTTCTGTAAGCTTATGAGTTGTTTCGCCATCATTGATTACTGTTTCTTGTAATAATGTTGAGCCATCATAATAACGAATGTAAGAGGTCTTTTGTGGAACTGCTTCCCACTTAGCATATAGTTGAACAGTGGCACCATTTGTTGAAGCAAGATTTATTACACTCTGCTTGTCAGTGTAACTTGTTCCTGTGCCATCTTCTTTTGTGTTCCAACCTGTGAATGTGTAGCCATCTCTTGTGAAGCCGTTAGTTGTGAGAGCTTTTGCAACATCATAGGTATGGGTACTGTTTGCTGTTCTACCTGTACCGCCGTTTGCATTATAAGCTACTGTATAAGTGATTGGTGTCCAATTAGCTGTCATTGTGGCATCTTCATCGCCCATGATAAACAGTTTTACATCGCCTGACATAGAAGCAAGGCTTGAACCTTCGCCTACTACTGTCCAATTATCAAATGTATATCCTGTTCTTGACGGAGGATTAACTGAGAAACTACCGTTATACTTTAATGATATATCAGTATCTGTTGTGTAGTTTGTGCCACCATAATTCCATGTACCGCCATTTGGCTTAACTGTAACTTTATATGTGTTTATTGTCCACTGGGCTACTATTTGATGGCTGTATGCTTTACTAACTGTAGTGCTAGATGTTACAGCAAAGCTACCTGTCATATCTGATCTTTCAAGCCTAAATTTATCCTTGTCATATCTGTAGTTACCAGCTAATGTAACAACAGAGACATAAACATACGATGCAGTTGCTGGTGTTGTGAATGTAATTGTTCCTCTGCTGTTGTAGGCTTCTCCTGCTACCTTCTGATTACTTGAGTTGTATATTACATATGAAGGAGTCCCTGACATACCACTATTTACAAGTGTATATTGTGTATTAGGACTAACATTAATCTTATAAACAGAAAATTCTGCATTAACCACTTTGTTACCGTTAACATCTATATAGTAACCCGGATATATAGCTGTTTGATTCATATCAAACAGGTTGGGCTTTCCAAGCCATCCTGTAAGTGTATAACCTGTGCGTGATACTGTTGGCAATGTGCCGTAAGTTGAGCCGTAGGTAATTGACTTTGTGGAAGTTGTACCTGTGCCGGTCCAACCTGTTGTAGAACTAATAGAACCGCCATTTGCATTAGCTGTGAGTGTGTATGTAACTTCTTCCCACTGAGCATAAAGGTGAACTCTGTCCGCCGATTCGGTAGTAAGGTTTATTACACTTTGTTTATCTAAGTATTTTGTGCCTGTGCCATCTGGGTCGGTGTTCCAATTTACAAATCTGTAGCCAGGTCTTGTGTAACCGTTAGGTGTAAGTTCTTTAGCTACATCATAAGTGTGGCTTGAATTTGCTGTATCGCCTTCTACTCCTGATCCGTTAGGATTGTAATATACTGTATAACCAATTGGAGTCCACTCTGCTGTTAGTGTGGTCTCAGATGGAAGTGTATACATATCATCTTCACATATACCATTGTGGCTAATATATGTTGTGCCGTCTTTTTTATAGCCATTGCACACATATCCTGTTTTTGTTGGTGCATCTATAAATCCATCTGCATTAAGTAGATCGGCACATGCGCTATCATTATAGATTGCATAATCGTCTTGCTGGAACCAAAACTCATCTACAGAGTTTGTTCCGCCATTATGGTCAAGAATAATATGAATAATGTTAACCGGTGTCCACTGAGCATAAAGGTGAACTTTGTCAGCCCATTTGGTAGTAAGGTTTATTACACTTTGTTTATCAAAGTATTTTGTTCCTGTGCCATCTGGTTGGGTATTCCAGCTTGAGAATGTGTAACCACTTCTTGTGTAACCGTTAGGTGTAAGTTCTTTAGCTACGTCATATTCGTGAGTTGAATTTGCTGTATCGCCTTCTACTCCTGATCCGTTAGGATTGTAATATACTGTATAACCAATTGGAGTCCACTCTGCTGTTAGTGTGGTCTCAGATGGAAGTGTATACATATCATCTTCACATATACCATTGTGGCTAATATATGTTGTGCCGTCTTTTTTATAGCCATTGCACACATATCCTGTTTTTGTTGGTGCATCTATATATCCATCTGCATCAAGTAGATCGGCACATGCGCTATCATTATAGATTGCATAATCGCCTTGCTGGAACCAAAACTCATCTACAGAGTTTGTTCCGCCGTTATGGTCAAGAAGGATGTGAACCGGTGGGGTTGGTAGTTCACTATCCATAGTAAGCACTGGTGAATCGATTGTGTTAACAACCATATCGTTTGACTTATTCATAACAGAGGCAATGCTATTTCCCTCTAATGATGTTGGGAAAGTGTAGCTTGCGCCTCTTGGTCCGCCTGATACAGGATTGCTAACAAGCTGTATTGGTAGAGTGATATAATACTGTGTATCTGGAGAAAGTGATGAAACATCCCATGTAATTACATTATCGCTGATTGTTACAGATGAACCAGCGTAAGAACCACCAGATGGTGCTGTAGCAGAAGTTGTAAAACGCTGTGTATCAAGATTAACTTTAATCTTATAATCACGCATTGCAGTTGCTTTAAACAAGTTGCTAAAAGTTGTTGCAAAATCACTTGGATTAGTTAATTCGATGTACAAATCAGGAGATGAAACAACTCTATTAAAGGCTTCCTGAGTGGAAGAAGATATAGGAGTTCCATCAGTCATAAGTGCAATTTGTGCACCGGTTGTCTGTAAATTTGCTAAATTTTCTTGTGACCAAACAATATGAGAGGCATTCACAGGAACAAGATAAATACACATAGGATCACGTGATTTATCTGTTCTATTCTCAAATTGATTGTATGCATTTAGTAACTGACAAATTCCATATGCGGTGTATGCAGGTTCCTTCTCTTCAGCTACGTAATCAAGCACATCATCAAAATCAGTTAACCATCCTGATCCTAGGTGGACATTTTCATCAGTCTGACCACAGATATATACTCTGTTATTACTGAATTCTTTTAATATAGATCCTGCCAAAGAAGCTATGTAGTTTGTTGGGTTTGGAGTGAAACCATCACAATAGTATAAAAATACATCTCTTGATTTCAAAACGCTATCGCTTCTATAAGAAAAGTCTACACGAAGCTCTGCATTACCTGTTGAAGAGTTAATCCACTTAGCAGACTGCTTAGCCCATGTGCCTGAAAGTCCGTTATCATTTTCTGTTTTTGTGTCTGAGTATCCTGAAACAGCATTGCTATCACCAGAATATGTTGAATTGGTTAACTCTGGTGCAGAAAAGATTTTTGGATTCCATATAGCATATAATGTAGATGCATTCTTATCATATGCATATTTTCTGTCCATATCATCTGCATTAGCATCGCTTGTTAATGCCCAACCACAGAAGAAGTATCCTGATCTTGTAGGAATGTATTCTGAAGTTCTTGGAAGAGTTAAATCAGAATCAAATGTTTTGTTGATAGTTTTAGTTGTGCTACTATCCGGGAACGAACCACCATTTGTATTAAGTGTTACAGTTTGTGTTGTTCCATGTGTAACATAATCCAAACCGTTTTCACTAAAATATGTCTGCATAGTTGATCCTGAAGGGCACATTACAGACAAATTATCTATAGTAGAATTAACTATATCTTGTTCAAGAGTTGCAGAAGTAGAATTACAAGTTAATCTTAGTCTTTCAAGAGGATCGAAAGCATAAAATGCCCTTTCTCCAATAGATGTTACGGTGCTTGGAATTGTGATATGTGTTATACGTGGACTATCACAGAAAGCTCGACTTCCTATGGTTTTAACACCCTCAGGAATAACAAGTTTTCCTGTTATATCACAGTTCGCAAAAGCATCTGCGCCTATGGACTCAACACTTGCTGGTATATTAATCGAGGTTAGCTTTACACAACCATCAAAAGCACCCTCTCCTATTACTTTAATAGTATCAGGCAGTGTTACAGATGTTAATTCTTCACAATTTGGAAATGCACGAAAGCTAACACTTGTTATACCTGATCCAATAACTAGAGAAGTTAAGTCAAAGTCGAGATAATCAATAAATCCTACAGATCCACTTACGTTAGGCATTTCGCCCGTTCCTGTAATGGTAAGCACGCCATTATCATATGACCACTGGAGACTTTCCCATGTGCCAGAGTCACTTGCACCACGTGCTGAAACACTTTCAGCTTTTGTGCTGAAAACATCTCTGATTCCTTCTGCATTAACAGCTACTGCACTGGATAAAGCCAGCATAGCTACTAATAGCAGGCTGATTATTTTTTTCATATACATCTTCCTTTCTAAAATTAATTAGATAAATTTTTAAGGATATTTGCTAATGATTATTTTAAAACTGCCCTCCTTTGCGTTAGTCAACTGCGCTTAAAATGAGAAAACATGCCGTTTATGCTATTAAGCACAGTATTACTATGGTCATTATACAAAATCATTCATAAAATAGCAAGATTATCATATGTAGAATTATTTTTTCTACGTTTTGCACAAATTGAAAGGTTTTTTATTAGGCATATTATCGTTATAAGTTATACTTTTTGACTCATTCTTATCAAAAACAGCTCCCTCTGACGAGGGAGCTGTCGAGTGAAACGAACTGAGGGAGAGAAAACCTGCATTTTTGCAGAATTTTTGCCTTTTCTCTCCCTCCGTCAAAACTTCCTCAGCCTCCCTTGTGTAAAGGGAGGTGGATTTTGCGAAGCAAAAGACGGAGGGATTGTATAGTGAATATATCATAAAAACAACCCCTCAGTCAGCGTTGCTGACAGCTCCCTCTGACGAGGGAGCCTGTCGAGTGAAACGAGACTGAGGGAGAGAAAAAACTGCCTTTTTGCAGAATTTTTGCCTTTTCTCTCCCTCCGTCAAAACTTCGTACATTTTTATTAAATTATATACATCAAATCATCAATCAAGACGCTGGCTCCATTCACGCCAGCCCTCGCCTGTGACCTCATGTGCATCAGAAACCACTGTGAAAGCTCTGCTATCCACACTGTTTACTATTTTATAAACAGTGTTCACCTGATTAGGCTTAACAGCGCACATCAGAGTGATCATATCAGCATTGCTATATCCACCTCTGGATTCAAACACAGTCACACTGCGGTCTATCTTTTTGAAGATTTCTGTTTTTATGCTGTTTTCATGCTCCTGCTTTGTGACTATAAACATAATCTTTCCTGTGCCCGAATCGGTTATATACATTATTGCATCTATCATCTTAGTATAGATAAACAGCACGATTATAGCATACATCGGGCTTTCTACACTGTGAAATACAAAAGCCGATGCAAGCACCACAAAGCCATCCACAGCCATCAACAGCTTTCCTATAGAAAAATGCGGAAACGATTTGTTTACCATTCGTGCCACAATATCTGTACCACCGGTGGTGGCGTTCCTCGTGAGCACCAGCGCAAGACCTGCACCACCAATTACACCGCCAAACAATGCCGCAAGAAGTGGATCTTGCTTGTAATACCACTCGACGGGTATGACAGCCGGATTTTCAAAAATCGTAATCGCAACCGAAGTTACCAATGTGGCATATATGGTCTTTGCCAAAAACTTAAATCCCAACCCGATAGTTGCCCAAATAAGCAAAGGCAGGTTAAATATAAGCACAAGAGTACCGGTGCTAAGCACAGGGAAAAGCTTGTTTACTAATATAGATATACCCGTCACTCCGCCCGGCGCCATATTGTTAGGATCAATAAATATTGCGATTGATATCGAATAAAGCAACGAGCCTATCGTCAACAATCCAACTTCCTTAAAAAAACTAAACACAGTTTTTATCGTTAACGGAGTTTTAGGCGTTTTATTCTGTTTTAATTTACTCATCAGTCTCACCATCATTATTTTTGGAGTAAGAATACAGCTCACGTATTCTCTCGATATTATTTTGCAGATAAAGATACCCAAACAGTGCTTCCAAACCCGTTGCGCTGTGATAATCAGCGTTCGAGGCATTTTTTGGAGCCTTCACATGGGCGTTGCGACCACATTTATACACTTTAATTTCGTCCTCGGTCAAAATATTCTCTATAACGTGGAGCATCTCTGCCTGTGCCTTACAGCACACTCTTGATATTTTTTCTTTGTTCAGCTCTGCCACCGGACGATTACCGGCACACACCAGCTCTTCCCTTACAAGCAACTCAAACACGCTATCGCCAATAAAAGCAAGATTTAGCGGGCTGTATTCACGCACATTGCAGGGCAAATTAAGCAATCTTTCCATATGCGATATGTATAGGCATTGCACCTCGAAAAATTCAATGTGCAATATCCTTTCCTTTCTATGACGGATTATTCTACGAAGTCAAATTCTATATCGTAAATTACCACCGAGTCACCCTCGCCACAACCTCTTCTGCGTAACTCATCTATGACACCGCCGGTGATAAGCATTCTCTGGAAATACTGCATTGACTCATAATCATCAAAATTAACAGATTTCATTATCTTAAGCAGCCATTCACCCTCAACGAAATAAACATTATCGTTGTTTGTGATCTTAACTGCATATTTTTCGGTTCTATCCGGAATCACAACAGGCTCAGGATCAGGCTCATATTGCTTAATCGGTGGAAGCTTTGATAGCATCTCGACTATTTTGTTGAGCAGTGGGTCTACATCATATCTTATAGCCGCCATTATCGGGAAGAAGTGATAGCCTTTGCTTTCTACATAATTTTTGAAATTCTCTATCTGCTCATCAGTGGCAAGATCGCACTTATTACCTGCTACAAGCATTGGGCGTTTGCTTAGTTCTTCGTTAAACTTTGCCAGCTCGTTGTTAATTATATTAAAATCTTCAATAGGATCTCTGCCCTCACTGCCTGATATATCTACTATATGCACTAACATTCTGCATCTATCCACATGACGAAGGAATTGATGTCCTAATCCAACGCCCTGCCATGCGCCCTCGATGAGTCCCGGTATATCGGCAATTACAAACGAATTACCCTCTCCCATATTAACTACACCAAGGTTAGGTGTGATAGTAGTAAAATGATAATTAGCGATAACAGGCTTTGCCTCACTCACAACAGAAACAAGTGTTGATTTGCCCACATTAGGGAATCCGACAAGTCCCACATCTGCCAAAAGTTTTAGCTCCAAAGTAACGTCAAATTCCTCACCTGGCATACCCGGCTTAGAAAACCTAGGTGTCTGCCTTGTGGATGTGGAAAAGTGGGTGTTACCCCAGCCGCCCTTGCCTCCTCGTGCAACTATCACAGGCTCTTTGCCTGAGATATCTGCAATCAATCTGCCGGTTTCGGTTTCTTTGATGATAGTACCAATCGGCACGTGTATCACAAGGTCTTTTGCACTTTTTCCTGTGCAGCGAGCAGCCTTACCATTTTCACCATTTGGTGCAACATATTTTCTTTTGTATCTAAAATCAGCCAATGTGGAGAGGTTGGAGTCTGCCACGAAAACTATGTTTCCGCCTTTGCCTCCGTCACCACCATCAGGGCCACCTGATGCCACATATTTTTCACGGTGAAACGACACTGCTCCGTCGCCACCATCACCGGCTTTTATCTTAATTTTTGCTATGTCAACAAACATTTTTATTCCTCCTTGCTGTCACATCCTCTGTAAAATCAGATGTGCAAAGAAAAAGTCCTTTTTGCCTTTATAATGCAAATCTGCTACTATTATTTATCGGCTAACTCGTAACCAAGCAATTCTTTTGGTAGCTTTGCGAAATTGTGGTAGCCGTCCTTTGTAACAAGCACCATATCCTCTATTCTCACACCAAACTCGCCAGGAAGATAGATTCCCGGCTCGATTGTGATCACCATGCCCTCTTCGAGAACAGTGTCGCATGATGGTGACACACCCGGCTTCTCGTGGATCTCAATACCTACACCATGGCCTGTGGAATGACGGAAATAGTCGCCATATCCTGCCTCGGTGATAATATCACGTGCGGCTTTGTCTATATCACTGCACTTTACGCCAGCCTTTACCATTTCAAGCGCTGTGAGCTGTGCCTCTAATACAATACTATATATATCACACATTTTTTGGTTTACTTCGCCGATAGCTACTGTGCGTGTCATATCACTGTGATATCCATCATACACAGCGCCTATGTCCATTGTGAAAAATGAGTTATCCTCTATCACGCTTTCGTCAGGCTCGCCATGTGGCATTGATGTCTTTTTGCCACTGATTGTGATCAAATCGAAAGATACCTCAGATGCACCCAGCTTTTTCATTTCATATTCGAGTTCTAGTGCAAACTCACGCTCTGTCATGCCTTTGTGAAGCTTTTCGAGAGTTTTGAGCATAGCTTCCTCTGAGATTTCCTGTGCTTTTTGTATTTTTAATTTTTCGTTTTCGTCTTTGATTAGTCTTAGCTCAGACAAAAGCTTGTCGAGAGTATTATCCGACACAGCCTTCACTCCTGCTTCCTCAAGCTTTGCACAAAACGCATTTGATGCACTCACGCAGAGATTATCCTGCTCAAGATAAACAGTAGTAATATTATCTGATTTTATTATTTCATTTATGCCCTCAAAAAGTCTTGAAAAGCACACCACCTTGCAGTGCTTTACAGCAAGCTCGCAAGCCTCTATATATCTGGAATCTACCAACAGATAGGCATTGTTTTTATCAATTAGCAATGCACCATCAGTAGACTTGAATCCAGTGAGATAAAAGTTGTGCAATTCTGATATAATCAAGTATGCACTGCCATCTGCCAAACTGTTTTGTAGCTTTTTTATTTTATTTATCATAAATTTCAATCCTCCGATCAAAATACAACATTGCAATTACATTAAAAAGGATTACTTCGGCTCATATTTTTATTATGAAAGCGTTTGAAAAGTCGTCTTCTAAACCCTACAGTGCCTGCCTCGTTAGATGTATCTATAGGCTCTATCAAAGCTGATTTTAAAAAGCTGATATTAGCACCGAGTATATCGGTGAAAATCTGATCACCGCACACAAGCACATTTTTTCGTTTTGATTTCGACTTTATAAGTGCTCTGGTATAGCCAAATGGCGATGGCTTGAGGCACATATGCACAAAGTCGATATCTACACGCTTTGCAAATGGCTCCACATTTCTTTTATAATTATTTGAACACAAAATGATTTTAAACCCATCACTTTTGATATCATCAAGCCACAGTAGCACATCTTCGCTCACATTATCATCCGAAAACCTTTTGATAGTGTTGTCAATATCTAAAAACAAAGTGTCTATATTCATTTTGCGAAGAATATCGGGTGTGATGTCTGTAACCTTATTAAAATGACAATACGAGCGAAAAATCATTGTGTCATCCCTTTTTTAGCTTCGATTGGTGATACGGACTGCATAAAGTTCAAAAGGAGCAACACAAAACCGTATGCGATCTTGCACTGCTCCCTTTTAATCCAAATCAATCCGAATAGATAAGAAGTCGATTATTTAAATTTTCTCTTACGAGCTGCTTCAGACTTCTTTTTACGCTTTACAGAAGGCTTCTCATAAGCTTGTCTTTTGCGAACTTCTGCAATAACGCCTTCTCTTGCATACTGTCTTTTAAATCTTCTCAAAGCACTTTCAAGAGACTCGTTGTCTTTAACTTTTACTTCAGCCATTATAATTTCCCTCCCATCCGCCGTACGGCAGGGGTTTAATTGCAAAACTGCTTTGCTGATTATACTACTAAAGATATAGTTTTGTCAATAGCAAAAAGTGAAAAATGACGAAAAAATATTTATTTTTCTAATTATTTTGCCAAATCACGTATTATTTGTTTGCTAAAAGGTGTAAAAATATATTTTTTCTCCCATACACAAATATATTTTACTAAATATATTGAAAATATGCAAGTTTTTGGTATAATAATTAGGTATGTATAAAAAACAAAGGAGGAAAGATGCGTTTTTTAAGCGCATGAAAAGTATGAGCGAAAAAACAGTAAGAACCAGATATGCACCAAGCCCAACAGGCTTTATGCACGTAGGAAACCTTAGAACAGCATTATATGAATACCTTACCGCAAAATCACAAGGCGGAAAGTTTATTTTGAGAATAGAAGACACTGACCGTGAGAGATATGTGGATGGTGCTGTAGATATCATTTATAACACCCTTAATCAAGCAGGATTAAAGCATGATGAAGGTCCTGATATCGGCGGTGACTTTGGGCCATATGTGCAGAGTGAGCGCAAAGATATGTATTTGCCATATGCTATGAAGCTGATTGAGGATGGCAAGGCTTATCGTTGCTTCTGTAGCAAAGAAAGACTCGAACAGCTTCGTGAGAGTGAAGAGTTTGCTGCCGGTGGATATGATAGAAAGTGCCGTGATCTCTCTGAAGAAGAAATTCAGAAGTTGCTCGATGCCGGCACACCATATGTTATTCGCCAAAAGATGCCAATAGATGGCGAAACATCTTTCACAGATTCTGTGTTTGGCACAATCACAGTAGACAATAAAGAGTTACAGGACCAAATCCTGATAAAAGAAGACGGCTACCCTACCTATAACTTTGCAAATGTTATTGACGACCACACAATGGGCATAACCCACGTGGTAAGAGGTTGTGAGTACCTCTCCTCCACCCCAAAATACAATCTGCTTTATGAGGCATTTGGCTGGGATATCCCCACCTATATTCACCTGCCACTTATCATGGGCAAGGATGCAGAAGGCACAGTTTCTAAGCTATCTAAAAGACATGGCTCCACAGGCTTTGAAGACCTTGTTAGAGAAGGCTATCTGCCGGAGGCTATTATAAACTACATTGCTTTGTTGGGCTGGTGTCCTAAAGACAACCAAGAGATATTTACAATAGAAGAGCTTGAAAAGGCTTTCTTTATCGGTGGCATAAGTAAGTCACCATCTATATTTGACTATGACAAGCTGGCATGGTTTAACTCAGAATATATCAAAAATATGGAGCTTGAAAAATTCGCAGAGCTATGCGCTCCTTACTTTGAGCAGGCAGGCTGTGGCAACCTTGATAAGGTAAAGCTTGCGTCTATACTGCAAAAGAGAGTATCTAAGCTTACAGAGATACCTGAAATGGTAGAGTTTTTTGCAAACATACCGGATTATGACATAGAGCTTTTTGTAAACAAAAAGAGCAAAACCACACTCGAAAATGCACCTGTAATTCTCGGCAACGTTACAGAAGCACTCAGAGCTTTGGAGAGCTGGGATAGCGAGACTATTCATGACTGCTTTATGAAGCTTGCAGAGAAATACGAGCTCAAAAACGGCACAGTGATGTGGCCTGCAAGAATAGCTGTTTCGGGCAAAACTGTAACACCTGGTGGCGCTGTTGAAATACTTGATATTCTCGGAAGAGATGAGTCACTCAAAAGACTGGAAGCAGGTCTTGCAAAATTAGGATAATAATTAAAAAGGAATGATAAAATATGGCAGATGAAATTTTCAGCAATTTTATAGAAGATTTTGTAAAAGAAGATATCGCCGAGGGTGGCAGAGTAGCAGGACAACAGGTGCATACACGTTTTCCGCCTGAGCCAAACGGATATCTCCACATTGGCCATGCAAAGGCTATCTGCATAGATTTTGGCATAGCAGAAAAGTTTAACGGCATATGCAATCTGCGCATGGACGATACCAACCCAACTAAAGAAGACGTGGAATATGTGGATGCTATCAAAGAAGACATCAAATGGCTTGGCTTCACTTGGGATGACAGATTTTATTTTGCATCAGAATATTTTGATAAGATGTATGAATGTGCTGTAGAGCTGATAAAAAAAGGTCTCGCATATGTGTGCGAGCTTAGCCCTGAGGAAATGCGCTTAAACAGAGGCGACCTCTCTCATCCTGCTGTTAGTCCATATCGTGATAGACCAATGGAAGAGAGCCTAGACCTCTTCGAAAGAATGAAAAACGGTGAATTTGAAGACGGAAAAATGACTCTCCGTGCAAAAATAGACCTCAACTCAGGCAACTTTAATATGCGTGATCCTGTAATCTACAGAATCAACAGAATCAGGCATCACCGCACAGGTGACAAGTGGTGCATATATCCTATGTATGACTTTGCTCATCCTATCGAAGATGCTATGGAGTGTATCACTCACTCTCTCTGTTCACTGGAGTTTGAGGACCACCGTCCACTTTATGATTGGGTAGTAAACAATGTAACATTGCCATCAAGACCACGACAGATAGAGTTTGCCAGACTTGGCATAAACAACACTGTAATGAGTAAGAGAAAGCTGAGAAAGCTTGTGGAGGAAGGCTATGTAGATGGTTGGGACGATCCTAGAATGCCTACTCTTTGCGGACTTAGAAGACGTGGCTACACACCAACTTCTATTCGCAACTTCTGCGAGAGAATCGGCGTTTCTAAGGTAAACAGTATTGTAGAATACAGCTTTTTGGAGCACTGCTTGCGTGAAGACCTCAACGATAACGCAAAAAGAACAATGGCTGTAATAAACCCAATCAAGCTTATTCTTACCAACTATCCTGAAGACCTCACAGAGGAATTTGAGGTAGAGAACAATCCAAACAGACCCGAAGACGGCACTCGCACTGTAACTTTCTCCAGAGAAAGCTATATCGAAGCCGACGACTTTATGGAAGAGCCTATTAAGGGTTATCACCGTTTTTATGTTGGAAATGAGGTTAGACTAAAGACAACATATGTTGTAAAATGCACAGGCTTCAAAAAAGATGAAAACGGAAAAGTTGTTGAAGTTTATGCTGAGTATGATCCGGAAACAAGAGGCGGAAACACTCCTGACGGCAGAAAGGTAAGAGGTACAGTTCACTGGGTAGATGCTAAAAACTGTCTTGACGCAGAAGTGAGATTGTATAACAATCTGTTTACAGTGCCGGACCCAGACACAGGTGACAAAGACTTCCTTGATTATCTCAACGATGAATCACTCGTAGTAATCAAAAACTGTAAGGTAGAAAAATCTATGCGTGATGATGATGTAACATCATATCAGTTTATGAGATTGGGATATTTCTGCCGTGATAGCAAACACAGCACACCTGATCACCTCGTTTATAACAGAAGCGTATCGTTAAAAGACGGCTTTAAAAAGAAATAATACAAAACTATAAAGTCTTAAATGTCGTGTTTTATACCAAAGCGACTTTAAGACTTTGTTTTTTAGGAGGCTGACTTAAAAAGATGAACAAAAAAAGCGTGCAGGTGAAGGCGCCTGCTAAAATTAACCTCACCCTTAACATAGAAGAAAAGCGTGCCGATGGCTATCACAATGTGGATATGATTATGCAGGCGGTGGATCTATACGATATTATCACTGTCACACCAAATGATAGTGGTGATATAACTATAAGCTGTAATGTGCAGGGTGTGCCTCTTAATGAAAGCAACCTTGTGCATAAGGCTGCGGTAGGTTTTTTTGAGATGAATCCGGAGCTTTTTAACGGAGTGCATATAGACATAGAGAAGCACATACCTATGCAGGCAGGGCTTGCAGGTGGCAGCACCGACTGTGCAGCTGCACTGTTGGGGCTTAATTTTGCCTATGGCGAACCATTGATGATAGATGAGCTGATGATAATAGGAGCAAAGCTTGGAGCAGATGTGCCGTTTTGCTTTAATGGTGCCACAGCGTATGCCACAGGCATCGGCACAACTCTCGAAAAGATAAACGATATGCCTGGGTGTCACATCATTCTGATCAAGCCTGAGATAAATGTTTCTACAAAAGAGGCGTATCAAAAGTCGGATGCCCGCACAAAATTTTATCCCAGAGCCAGCATTAAGATGATATCTGCGATAAAAAGTGAGGATTTTGATGGTGTGTGTGATGCACTCCACAACGATTTTCAGCAAATTCTAAAAATTGATGAAGTAGAAGAAATTGTAGAAAACCTAAAAGGTGCAGGAGCAAGAAATGCTTGTATGAGCGGAAGCGGACCTAGCGTATTTGGTCTTTTTAATGACAAGTCTGTTGCTGTGAGAGCTTTTGATAAGCTTAAAAGCAAATATAACAACATTTTTATATGCAACCCTATAAAATCCGGTTGTGAAATCGTTCTTGATGAATAAACTTAAGAAAATCAGCCCATTATGTGATTATAAAAAATTACATAGTGGAGCTGATTTTTTTGAAAAGGACAGATAGACTGATAAAATCACTGGCGTGTGCATTTATATTTACATTAATTTTTCAATCACTTAGCCTTTATGGTGAATGTCTTGGGATAGAGAAAAATACTTTCAGGCTACATATTCTTGCAAACTCTGATAGCGAAGAAGATCAAGCACTCAAGCTTCAGCTAAGAGATGCTGTGCTAAAATACACAGAAAATATGTTTCAAAGTGCTGATACCTCACACAATGCCGAGATGCTTGTGAAAAAAAAGATGGCTGAGATATCATGTTTTTCGCAAAAATTCATATATTCAAAGGGATATAATTATAAAGTGAATTTACAAATCACAAATATGTATTTCAACACAAGGGTTTATGAGAATTTTACCCTACCTGCCGGCTACTATGATGCATTGAGAATTGTAATTGGTAGTGGAGATGGCCATAACTGGTGGTGTGTTATGTTTCCTCAGCTATGCTTGCCATCAGCAGAGAACAAATCTGACGAAATTTACACTGATGGGCAAAAAGAGCTTATAAAAGGCGGTGTAAAATACGAATATAAATTTAAGATTGTGGAATGGTATCAAAATATTGTGAACCTATTTAACGGTAACAGATAATTCCTACCCGGAGCTTTAACTAGGCTTCGGGTAGTCTTTTGTAATCTATTTTCAATTAGTTTTAATTAATTTATTAGTCCAAAAATACGGATTTAGCACTTTTTTAGATAACGCTTAGAGGTGGCGTTTATCCTCCTTCGCAAAGAAAAGATTAAGAATTCTAACCAGCATATATTAAACTATAAATATAAATTTATTAAAAACATAGGTATAAGCTAAATTTTAAAAACTCCTTGACAAATTCATACAAAAGGGTTACAATCAATCTATATGACCGGGTCGGACAGTCGCGGATGCAATGCCTAAAGGCAGTATTCCGAGGAAAGTCCGAGCTTCACAGAGCAAAATAGCGGCTAACCGCCGCCGAGGGCGACCTTAGGGAAAGTGCAACAGAAATAAACCGCCTGTTTTTTGCAGGTAAGGATGGAAAGGCGAGGTAAGAGCTCACCACCGACGAGGGAACTCTGTCGGTCTGTAAACCCTATTTGAAGCAACACCGTGGTACGGAGCATATATACGCTTGCTCGGCGTGCTCCAGGAGGTGGCACCGAGCATTGGTGGCAACACCATGCCAAGATAGATGACTGTTCAAGACAAAACTCGGCTTACAGACCCGATCATTAATTTTATTATGAAATGAGGACTTGCTTTGCATAAAAACAAAGACAAAAAAACACAAAAGAATGCGCAAAAGCATTTCAACTGGCGTTTTGCAGTGTTGGGCGCATTATTTGCGGTATTTGCAGTGTACTCCTTTTTCACAATAGTCAATCAGCAAGCTCAAATAACCATAAAAACAGACAATCTGGACGAGATACAGCAAAACATTGAGGTTCAGGATGATAAAAACGAGAATTTAAAAAATGTATATGAGATTGTTTCACATATTGATGGTTCTTCAAACCTGGAGAATTATCAGGCAGGGCTAAAGTATATCGAGCGTGTAGCACGTGACGAGTACGATTATGCCTACAAGGGTGAAAGAATTTTTATAAATATTGCCGGTGATTGATATCAAATTACAAAAAGGAGAAAAAAACAATTTATGCAATTAGAAGCTGGAATGATAGTAAGCGGAAAAGTGTCGGGTATCACAAAATTTGGCGCATTTATTGATCTTGACAAGGGCAAATCCGGAATGGTACATATTTCTGAAATTGCCTCAGAGTATGTGGAGGATGTAAATCAGCATCTCACAATCGGTCAAGAGGTTAAGGTTAAAGTGCTATCTATAGACGAAAACGGCAAAATAGCTCTTTCTATAAAAAAAGCACTGCCAAGGTCACCAAAAAGAGCTCCAGCAAGAACAAATTCTAATAAATCAGGTCTGACAAGCTATGAATGGTCTCCAAGCAACTCAGGTGCATCAAGCTTTGAGGATATGATGTCTAAGTTCAAGCAGTCTAGCGATGAAAAAATGGCAAGTCTTAAAAAAAATGACGGTTTTCAACGCAAGCAAAGACGTGGCAACAGCAAGCCAGTGAAATAATTTATTTGACTACAAAAAAGTCTACCGCAGATTTTAGCTGTGGTAGACTCTTTTTATGTTTTAATTAAATTCTATTTCTATTGCGATTATTGCAGATTTAGCCTCACATCTGCCCTTAGACCTCTGTTGATAGTCTTTAACATCTTTTCGTTTGGAGAGAAGATCAACATACATAGACCCTTTTGTTTGGAAGTTTTGAATGCAATCATATATGCATTTTGTTCACTTTCTGCACACTCGTATATTTTTTCGTATCCATTACCTTCGTATTTCTGGTTTTGATATATTTCAATATTTTCTACCATACGCAAATCCAGCTTGAGCACTTCTTTTCTCTTTCTATTTGCGACAACCTTGCTAATAGAAAGCTCACCTGAAAAAACAGCGTATTCAAACTCAATATTAAGCTCAGACCAAAAAAACCATACACCGTATATGCAAAAAAGGGCCACAAATGCTGCCACAATAAAACAATAATACACCTGTGTTATCATTCCGCTTGCGACAATAATTGCCGGTATGGCAAGTGCTAAAAGCAAAATCAACAGCTTATATATTATTTTTTTTGTTCCCAAATTACAGCGCACAACTTGCTCACACATAAAATCCATTTATATTTTCCTCATTCTATTTTTTATTATAAATCTGATGCCAAAAAAACACTATCTACAAAATCTTCATACTTTAAAAAAGATTGGTAGTCCCTTTTAACTTTTTTTCTGTCAACGGTGCTACATTTTATTATTCTGTGAATAAAGCACAATGGCAGAAGCGCATAGTTTTTTTTAAGTATAGGATAATTTTTATATCTTCTTTCTTGAAATAAATACTTGTACCAAATATAGTAAAAATATTTCAAATGTCGGGCATTTTGTGATTTTTTCTTTATAGAACTCAATATATTACCCGACTCGCTCCCAAAGCAACCCTGCATATACATATATTTGCATATCAGGCTCTCTCCCTCATTTAATTCGTGGGGTGCTTCACTATCAAATAGCTTGTATGCAAGCGACTTCATCTTTTTATAAAAATTATATAAATTCATCTTGCGCATGGAATTAAATAATTCTGCCTTGTCAATCCGGTCAAATAATGCCTTATCCATAAAATACAAATCAAGCAAAAACCTGATTCCGGCACCGCCTCCCACAAAATGCTTATGAAAATGCAAGAGCGTATAGATATACAAATCTTCCTTTGTCATACGGTGGATAGTTTTGTAATTATTGTCCAGTGGGGAACGCATTAGGATATCGTGAAATTGATCATAAGATATCTGATCTTTGGCAGATATATATTTGTGAAACTCATAGTAAAAGAAAGGGGGCTTATAATATGATAAATCTTTTTCGCCCTCACACTCCAAAACATATCCCTCTCGTGCCATTAATTCCTTTATTTTATCAGTCTTGTCATCATCAAAAATTATGTCTATATCCAGACTTCGCCGAAAAAAGCCGTCGGGATAATACTGCTCCAATTCATAACCTTTTATCGGCATAACATCGATATTTTCCTTATCAAATAAATCTAATATTCTATTGTTCTCTTGTTTTAGTGAATCACTCTGTATTTTTAGAGATATATATTCCTCTTCAAGCCTTGTAAGCACAGCTTCATCGTCACAAACACTCTTGATAACATCATACAAAGAGGCTGAGATAAGATGACGTCTTAAAAATGAATATAACTCTTTAAAATCAAATTTTTCAGGGAACTCCGGCAGAGTGCTACCATGAATTGCACATCTAATAAGCCTGATAGCGATCTCACCAAGTGCACTTATATCCATCTCTATCCCACCCATCTTATAAAGGTCATTAACATAAATCAGCCCTCTCTTACAAAGAGAAGGCTGAAATTATTTTGTTATACGTTATCTATACGGAATAAAACAAAATGACATTATTCTACTCACACGTTACCTGATATTTTAGATGATTAAAGAATAGAGCAATCAAGATACTCTTCTAAATCTTGTTCCTCTTTCTTTAGCTTATCTCTATACATCAAAAAAGCTGTTATAGCTGCTGTAAGTGAAGCAACCACACCAATTAATGTGATAATGCGACCTAAGTTATTCTTTTTCATCATAATATGCACCTCCAAGCAAATTTAGAAACAGCGTTCTCATATAAGTATGATAAACAATTTTTCAAAAAAAGTCAATAGTTTTTTGTTACCTTTCAATCAAATATCATATTTCAAACTTTGGCATCAGACTTATTTTTACCAAACAGCCTCGAAACAGCATTAAACACAAGCTGACGAAGAAGTTCTATTGTCATACATACTGCAAAAACAAGCAGAGAAATCCCTATTATTTTTATAACACATTGAAAAACTGAGCCATCATATTGTTTAAAGCTAAACACGCTCCATAAAAAGTTTCTCAAATATGTAAACTCATGTATCATATACACTGCAAAGGTGGTTGATGCGATTTTATTAACAATGTTGCTATAAAAATTCAAGCTCAAAAAGAACATAAATATCGCTATGCTACTAAAAATCACAAAGGGATTAGAAAACCACCCAAACGCACCTGAGTATGCACTATCTGCTCCGGAAAACAGCTTAATAATAAAGTTTATGCTACATATGCCTATATATGCAAGCAAAAAACGAATATTAATTTTTTGAGGTTTTTTAACAAAGCGCTTAAGATATCCGCCAAGACAATACATAAAAATAAAGCTATATAGGCTTTTGCCTTCGTTTGCATCTATTATGTCATCTATGTTCACCCAAATTCTTGCAACCGGCACTTTTTCGAGCAAAGGGAATATTGAGGTTATGAAAAACATCACACCTAAGAGAATCAAATACTGCTTCTTCTCTAGCTTTTGCAACACTATATTGATAAACGGCGCCAATGCACTCAGCACTAGGAAGAGTGTTAAAAAATACCACGTTCTGCTGGTAAATGGAAAGAGGCCTCTTAAAATAATCTCAGCCATTGACTTGTCTTCAGGAATTTTATCAGGAAAGAGTATCAGCGATGCCGCTGTAAGACACACCGAATAAAACACCATCATGCCATATGTTGTAAAAACACGCTTTGCTGTCTTTTTAAGATCAAATCTACTATCAACAAGAAAATAACCTGTAATCATGATGTAGACATTTACACAGCAACGTGTAAAAATCCATATAAAGTCCATACCGGCATCAAAAGAGCCTCCCAGCTCGTTAGCACGATGTGTAAGCCCTCCAAAATTATAGATATGGACAACAATAATCATTAGCATAGCAATAATTCTAAGTAACTCTATACCAGAAGAACGCATCTTTACCATATTATAACCTCTCTTTTCTACCTATATTCACGGCGTGTAGTATTATATAACCTAAAAAAAGTATTGTCAACACTAACCAATTCATACTCCAAAATAGAAAGCACATCTTCAAACCAATTTACTTAGTCTGAAAATGTGCTTATTATGTTTTTCAAATAAATATGTCAATCAAGTGATTTGATGATATTTGCAAGATACTTTTGAATAGTTGTTACATCCAGCATTGTCACATAGCCATCATGCGAGCAATCAGCATTTTTCTTTGATGCTTTGCCATAATCATCATATGATGCCAGGCTGGCCAATATTTTTTGAAGAATTGTAACATCTTCGATTGTTACAGTACCATCGCAATTCACGTCTCCATGCATTGTATTATCATCTGCAGAAACAGGTGGTATATATTCGCTTCTTTCAAATCCACAAGCTATACAGATATTATCCTCATATATACATTCCTCATCCTCTGTGTGACCACACTCTTTACAAACACAGCTATGAGTTCCGTCATTGTTTGAGATAGACACGCATTTATGGTTTTCGCCTGAACATTCACTCTCGTTTATTCCATAAAACTGCATTAGGAACAGCGAATGTTGGTTCTCATTCATTCTATATGATGTAAAATCATCATAGCACTCAATATATTGTAAGAGTGTCTCCTCTTGTCCATTTACATATTTTGAACTTAGGTTGACTATATAGAATGAATCGTGACCTGCGTCCTCAATATACCATTTAATGTAGTCATCATCTCTATCAGATAGATATAATCCGCTTCCCTTTTCAGTGCAAGTGAGATACATTCCCTTGCCGAGAAAGCTATAGGTTCCGTCATCATTTTCTATAACTGTGAACAGTGCCATATCATCAGAAAGTGTTAAAGCTCCATTGGTGTCAAGCTGAGTAGGAATAGACTTCATTCTTTGTTTTTCCGTGGTTGTGCTTCCCATAGCCTTGCCTACGCTCGGACAGTAAATAACTACAGAATCACCGTCATTCAAAGTTTTTGTTGAATACAAATATTTAATAATTTCATACTTGTGGCAAACATTACAGTAATAAATATTAAGGTTTTCATCCACACATTCAAAACTATGTCCTGTGGCGTGTACCTTTTCTACATAAGAATAATTGCAGTTTTGGCACTCATACTTATTGTAGCCATCGGCTGTGCAAGTAGCATTTTGTGATGTTACATGGTAATCATGCTTGCAACCTGGCTCAGTTTCCTCAAAGGTAAGAGCATAACCGGATGGTGTCTGCATATCGCTTGGTATAGCCTCGTCAAAGAGCATCCATGTAAGCTCAGGATAATCAATAAATACATTTCTATTACCTTGAATCTGCTCTACAAGGTCGTTCCTTCTCATTTCCCAAGTGTCTACAGGGTCTTGCTCCATCCACTCTAACAATGTATCTAGACTTTCAAAAATTGGTTTTCCGTCGTTCTGGCTGTCATCGGCATCCATCTCAGGCAGATTTCTGCCGGTAACCTGCTCAAGCAGATTTGGCTGTTGCCAACGCACATAAACATACATAATTATTCTTGCTACGTCGCCCTTAACGTTGTCTGCAACCTCTACGAGGTTATCAGCTTTGCTATACCATATAACATCTGTATCATTTGCAACAGCAGTGTCATAATTTTTCAAAACACCTTTCACATTGCCAAACATATAGTTGCTTCTGGAGGAGTTTACATAATCCACAGCAGGACGAAGATGATGCAAATCAGATCCACCATTCTTCTGATAGAATGATGCGTTGCTCTTTGCCCACACGTGCTCTCTATTCATTGTATATTTATCATTTTTTTTGCAATCGGTATAAAAATAATAGTAACCGGGCTCACCATCAGCGGCATCGGTGTATTCCCAATAATGCGCCAGGCTGTTTTTTGTATAGCCGGCATACTTTGGATAGTAACTCTGAGTGTCACTCATAAGCCCATAAAGCGACTCAAACAGCTCGCTTTCCATTGCCGTGAGCGAACTACCGGAATCATTTCCTTCCATAAGCTTTAGATTATCAAAGGAATATTTGCCACTGTAATACTCATCAGCATTCTTGCTAAATGATGTGCAAACCTCATGTCTCACACCGTCATTATATGTAAGCTTGGTTGCAGCTGATGCAGAGCCAGCAAATGCGACAGTGCTTAATATAAGCATCATTGCCAGCATTATAGAAACGGTCATCTTAAATCTTTTCTTCATGGCAATATCCTCCAATTTTATTTTTAAAAATTTTTTCCTTTTTTAAGTTTACATCTGTTTATTTAAATTTAATTATTGTTTAAATGGTTTTTTCTATAATCCATATAATTTTGAAGAATTATAGTAGCGGCCACGCTATCCACAACACCTTTACGTTTTTTCCCTCTTACGTTTGTATCGTTGAGATAGCTATGTGCTGTAATAGTAGTGCATCTCTCATCATATAGGCACACCTGCAATGACGTTTTTTCTTCTATTGCAGTGGCAAGCAATCGTGCATTTTGAGCACTCTCTCCCTCGGTACCGTCCATATTTCTCGGCAAACCAACCACAATCATCTCGCATCTATTTTCGGTTGCCTTCTTTGCTATCTTATCTGATAAAACAGAAAAATCAGACTCATTTATCACACAAAGAGGAGAAGCAAGCATCTCGCTTTTGTCACATATTGCAAGGCCTGTGCGCACTTTGCCATAATCCACGCCAAGTATTATCATTCGATTTACCTCTTATTTTTTCAATTACCAGCTACAGAGCCTCTCGCCCTTAACCTTTTGAGAAAATTCGGAAATTCTCACTAATGGCATATCTGACTCAGAATCAGAATAAAACTCGTCTATCTTTTTATCTCCAAACACTTCACGGTATCTTCTCACTTTTTCTTCTCCACTACAATTAACACCTGTGTATTTTCCTGTGTGTGGATCTACTCTGGATGCCATAAGGTTCTTAATTTTCAATCTATCGCAAGCAGGCTTCAGCAAAAATTCGGGTGATGCACTTATAATAACATCATTTTCACACTGTTTTTGCAGATACCATGCTTTAATATTTTTTATATGTGAATCCCAAAAGTCAGGCAAATCAGTATCTATATCTACGTATTTCAGAAACTCATACATACTTTCTTTAAACTGAGTTTTTGTAATCTTCTTTACTTTGAAAAGAAAAAAATTCTTAGCAAGTTTTGGTGTTAACTTTAATATTATTTTATGTCTTTTGAGACAAAAAAGATAAAAATGAAAGGTGCTGTCCCCATTGTATATCGTTTTATCAAAATCATAGACATTCATAAACCCAGCAGCACCCCAAAAATATATGTTATTTGGTGAAAAACATAACACCAAATCGATTTTTCACTATTATAGCATAACACATAATATAAATCAATAAATATTTAGTAAATTTATGCTAAATTTACTATAGAAGCAAATAATAACTATCAATGATGTATAAAATTAATCTCTAATTGTTTTTTCTAAAAGTTGGTTGAAAAATATTGCTAATTAGTGTTATAATTTATAGCAGAATATTGATATAATGATATTTGGAAGAAAGGATTGATATAAAAATGACAAAATCAAATTATACTATAATGGCAGATTGCGCTTGTGATATATCAGCAGAGCTATGCGAGAAATGGAATGTAAGATCTGTGCCCATGGAATTCACTTTTGAGGGAGACGACAAAGCCTATGTAAGCGGTGATATGACCTCTTCTGAATTTTACAACAAGATGCGTAATGGTGAATCTCCAAGCACTACCGCTGTTAACGTGGATATATACAGAGAGCTTTTTGAAGAAGAGGCAAAGCAAGGTCATGATGTTTTGCATCTCGCTTTTTCTAGCGGACTTAGTGCTACTTGCAATTTTGCAACAATGGCTGCAAAAGAAATTATGGAAAAATATCCTGATGTAAAAATCTCTGTGGTAGATAGTCTAAGTGCATCTGCAGGATACGGTCTACTACTTTATCTTCTCACAAAGAAGCGTGATGACGGAGCAAGTATGGATGAAGCTGTGCAATACGCATTAGAAACCAGAATGCACTTGTGTCACTGGTTTACTGTGGACGATCTTGTATATCTAAAAAGAGGCGGAAGAATAAGCGCCAGTGCAGCATTTGTTGGCGGTATACTCGGTATCAAGCCTGTGCTTCATATGGATAATGAAGGTCACCTCATAAATATGCTGAAAGTAAGAGGAAGAAAGGCATCTTTAAAGGCTATAATAGATAAATATGATGAGTTGGCACAGACACCAAGAGAAGGAACTGTATTTATCTCTCATGGCGATTGCATAGACGATGCAAAGGAGCTTGACGATATGCTCTTCGAAAAATACGGAGTCCGTGCCGAAATTATCACACATATTGGCCCTATCATAGGATCTCACTCAGGACCAGGTACGATAGCATTTTTCTTTATTGGTAAAGAAAGATAATCTATAAATATTGCAAAATTCACGCCCGATATCAAGGTTTTTTCTCGATATCGGGCGTATTATTTTATTCTATAAGACCTGCCACCATTAACTGCATAGATGTAACGTCAGACATTTTTATCCTGCCATCTTTGTCCACATCGCAACAATAAAACATATCGCTGTTTCTTATCGGCATTTCGCTAATGCACGCTATAATTCTTTGTAATAAAACTACATCCTGCATAGTCACCTTGCCATCTGCATCAATATCACCACGCAACAATCTCTCATAACCGTTCATTCCAAGCGATTTTACCATATCGGGATAATTCACAAAGGCAACATCCAAATCCACATTACCGGATATACCGGGAATTTTTCCTTTTGAGGTGTATTGCCATAAGCCATAATAAGTATCTGTGGTCTTATTGCTTTCTGTCCAATGTGCCATCCAAATTTCTCCGTTCTCGTCAATTTTATCTCTATCCAGCATATGGTTATACCAATACAGCGATGAATATGTTCCCGCCAAAAATCCTGCATCTGCCAAAGTCTGCATAAAGGTGACACAAATCTCTGTGCGAACCTCATTATCAAGCTTCTGCTGATTTGCATCCTCTATATCTATATACACGGGGTATTCAAATTTTTTGTCTTGTATGAGGTTTATCAGATCATCAGCATCCTTTTTTGCCTCTTCAGCACTAACAGCGTATGTGTAAAAATAGCATCCCAAATCCAATCCGGCTTTTCGGGCCTTTTCATAATATTCCTCAAATCGGTTATCCACTCCATCGGTAAAACCGGCACGGAGTATCGCAAAATCCACACCACCGGATGCCACCTTATCCCAATCTATACTTCCTTGCCAGCTAGACACATCTATACCATATGCAAATATAGGAGTGTAACTTTTCTCTGTTTTGAATGTTTGTTTCTTTGTTGTGATTTTTTGACTGTCTATCACTACATAGAACGAATACATATATGTGGTGTCCGGCGATAGCAAGATATCTAGCGTTTTTTGTGTGTCATAGCAAAGCGAAACAAATGAATCATACGTGCTGTTTTTCTCGCTGTATCCTTTAATTTTATTTTTATCTTTATCAAATAGTACAAATCCCATTTCTGTGATTTCTTTATTATTTGGATTAAAAGCGGTTGCGTTAATGGTAGCATTTGTATCGTTTATCGTATTAAGTGTAGTGTATGTGGTAAGCGTTTCTTTACCTGTTGTTCTCTCAAAGCTCCATAATATATTCTCGTCATTGGCTTTATCAGTCATTTTTGCATTGCCTTTTTCGTCAACAGTTACAAAACAATCAATATTATTCGAGTTATGTATGATATAGGCATCTCCCTGTTTGCTTAATTTCCACATCATTGTGTTTTCGGCAAAAAAATTGAATATGTTAACATTATTTCCGCTTTTCACGTTGTCTGCATCTGCATTTAGCACCCTACCGCTCACTACACTCGATTCAGGGCGTAAATATACGCCCTCCGGTGCATCATATAGCATAAACTTTTGGCTATCAGCATCGGCTTTTTCACTTACAGACACATTTTGTTGGTTGTTGTCCTCACCCATATCCACTGTGAGATAAAAACCTGTATTTATATTTTTAATATAGTAACATCCACTCTCTATGCTGACATAATCATATTTTTCATCAGCATATGAGGCAACTATGCCAATCCGAAAAATTACAGAAAGACATACTGCAAAGCTTATACATTGTCGTAGCCTCATAATAAGTTCTTCTCCTTTTCTAAATACTCAACCCGATAAAAGCATAATGGAGCTATCGCATTAAAGTTAATATGCACAAACAAACGAAATTGTTATCACAATCGGCTCCCTCTGACGAGGGAGCTGTCGAGTGAAACGAGACTGAGGGAGAGAAAAAACTGCTTTTTGCAGAATTTTTACCTTTTCTCTCCCTCCGTCAAAACTTCGTTTTGCCACCTCCCTCATCAGAGGGAGGCAAATTGTGCAAATTTCCTCTATTGCAACAGCCCCATCTTACTTTTTTAATTATTCATTAATAGCATTTGGGTAACGGTATAATTCATAGTCTGTACCTGACAGCATTTCACACTCCGGCAGTGGCTCAATTTCCCTTATTATGATTTTAGCATTCTTGTAAGGCTTGCCTAATTTATATAGTCCTTCAAATACAACTTCACCAAATTCGTTGTATTCCCTGCCCATACCATTGGACACGCCATCACGCACAGAACCTTCATACACAAGATACTTGCCATCATTGGAATATCGCCTCATAAATACGCAGGCATCGTTTTTGAATATACACTCAGCGATTACTATTCCATTTTGAATAAGATTAACTCTTCCGTCGGGCTTACCATTTGTGAAGCAACCCACATAGCCCTCTTTATTGCTATTCAAGTATAATCCTATACCGTTGTAAACGTCGTTTTCCCATAAACCTGTGTAGACAGAATCTAAATCCACCTGTGTACCAAAACCACTTCTGATTCCATTTACGAGTTCTCCGCTATATACCAATTCTCCGCTTTTATAGAGGTTTCCGGTTCCGTTTTTGATACCATTCTCAAACTCTCCGTCGTAGATCAACACACCGTTCTCATATAATCTACCTTTTCCGTGTTTGACCCCATCTCTTAGCTCGCCTATGTAGTAAGGTTCGCCGTTTGAGCTTATGCATCTGCAGAATCCGGAGGATTTTCCGTTATTGAAGTTGCCCTCTATCACTTCTCCATTTTCTTTGCATAGTCTTCCCTCGCCATGATAGATGCCGTCTTTCCACATTCCGCTATATTCTATTGTTCCGTCATCTCTGAACGAGATACCAAATCCGTTTTTCTCTCCGCCCTTGATTGCACCATTATATACAAGCTTACCGTTTCGATCAAAAATTGCACTTGTATCCATAGCAACATCATCTTTGTATCTGCTAACCTCAAAGCCACCGTCAGATGTAACTGTCAATCCGGCACCGTTCTTGATTCCGTCTTCCTTATAGCCTGCAAAAAGCATATTGCCCTCTGCATCAAACACTGTTTCCATGCCTACAAGCTCGTTGTTTTCCCATCTTCCTATACGCATCATATCATGAGTATTATTAAGCGCTACACCAAAACCATTGCGTTTATTTTTCTTCCAACTTCCCATGTGGCACAGCTTACCGGACTTGTAATAGTACACACCAAATCCGTTACGCTTATCGTCTTTATATTCACCCTCATAAGCTGTTCTGCCCGATGCCATGAAGGTTCTTCCGAAGCCGTCTCTGTTGCCTTGACTTAGGTCACCTATATAGTAATAAGACTTTGTAGGAGAAACAGATATGATTTTATCTACAATGTATCCTATATTATTATCAGGCTCCTCCATAGGCTGTTCTAACAGAGCTTGTTCTGTAGGAATGTCATATTGTGATGGTTCAACATTTGTTTCGTCTATTTTTTCATCTATCATTTCATCATTATTTTCCGGAATAACAAATTGTTGACTTTCATCAATCGCATTATCATATGGCACATCAACATCCTGCATAAATTGACCAAACATATCGTCATCATTGGTATCCGGAGTGTCGTTCCATATGCCATTGTCAAATAGATTGTCCTGTGTGTCAATGTTATTTTCTGTTTCGATATTGTCAGTTGAGGTATCCTCTATCCTATCACCCAGCAAATCAAAATCATCAACCATATTGTCAGGCTCTTCTTGATACTGAGTCATATCTACCTGAGGGACTTCTCCAACCTGATATTCATTTACATCAGCTTGGCCATAATAATCATCAGCCATAGGCATATCAATATCATTATAGGGCTGATCCTGATAGAGCATATCATCAATATAGTCACCTTGCGTATCCATCATACCATACTCCGGCATTGGAACATCTTCGGTGTTCAGGTATTGTTCATCATATGGGTAATCTGCATACTCTTGAGCAAACTGATCACCATTGTCATATTCAGGCATATCTTGCCCAAACTGCCCGTCGTTGTCATACTCAGACATATCTTGAGCAAACTGACCTCTGTTGTCATATTCAGGCATATCTTGCCCAAACTGCTCGCCATCATCATACCCATACATATCTTGACCAAACTGCTCGCCGTTGTCATATTCAGGCATATCCTGATAGCCCAGATTATTATCATAACCGAAAGCATACTCATCAGAATTATCATAAATATCATTGAGCATATCATTATAATAATTATCAGGAACATTTGTACCGTTTGAGACATTCTCATCAGGTCTGTTCTTAGCAATTATACGAGGTGTTTCATAATTACCACTGTTTTTAGGTTTTACACGGCCTATATCTACACTCTCGTATTCCTCATCAAACCTTGCTTCCAGCTCCCCGGCATTCATAGGAATGTTTATTTTATACTCGCCATTTAGGTTTTCCACCGCATCGATATCAACGTAAAATCCATTTTCACGGTCTACATTCTTGTCATAGCTTTCCGGTTCAGCTCTAAACTCTGACTTCAATTTTAGCAGAGTTCTGCCCCAGTTAATGGCTTCTTCATATGGTGCATAGTAAAAATAACCATCTGTAGTGTGTGCAGATACTTCCGGCACTTGAGTTAGATCCCTCATTTTTTGCATTTCCAACTCACTGTCAGGCATAAGGCAGGGATATAGTATGGTTTCTACTCCCTTTTCTATTAAAAGCAGATTGATGTTATTTGATGAGAAGTGGCATTTTACCGTCTTTGCAGGCCCAACCTGATCCCACGTAAAATACTCTGTTTTCATCCAGTCATGTTCTCTGGAAAAATATGTCTTTTTCTGCGCAAAAAAGTCAACAGAATTTATAGTTTCTATAATATAGTGATCGCTCGAAATATTTATAGACTCTACCAGGACATTCTTCTCATATTTTCTCCATCTTAGGGGCAGGTTTTTTGAAAGGCTGTATAGATATTTGCACTTTGAGCCTCCCCAGGTTTCTGTAACCTTGCCTTGTGGAACATATCCCTTTTCATAATATTGCTTACGCACATTTGCAAGAACATTGGAATTTGGTCTTTCAATGTCAAATGGTGTTACCGATACAAGCAATATGTGAGTATTTGTTCGATCAAAAGTCTTGATATATTGTTCATTCATGGCATCAGCCCCTCTACATTTGTATACAAAATGATTATATTATAAAACAGTTCTTTTTTCAATAAAGATTAAGAACTTTTTTGCATATTTTGTTACAATAAAAAAATAATTTAAGCGATATAACAAATCTTTTCTAAAACATACGATAAAAGAGTAATAACAGCCAACATAAAAGGGGGCTGGATTTACAAAAAATTCTCCTTGCATTGCACTTCACAATGTGTTGCAAATCAAAGGAGAATTAATTTTAAATAAAATTTCATATTTAATTATGCTCGTGAGGTTTAGCATATAGATTATTTATCTGTTATTCAGATTTTCTATTAGTTCTTCAAGCTTTTCTGCAAATTTACCTATATGTATTCCATCTATAAATTTATGATTAACTTCTAACGAAATGTTTAATTTTACGCTTTCGCTCTGTTTTGTATATTTGCCCCATGCAATTCTTGGTATAGAATCATCAAGTGCATCCTTTGAGATCATATCACGTTCATTTGTAAGCGCTGTTAGTTCTATCCAAGGCAATGAGGATATGTATATTAGATTGTCGCCCTCCTCCGCCATATCAATAAAATGAGCTTGATTTTTACTCTTTTGGGAGGCTTCTGAACAAAATGACCTTATATCGTGCCCACAGCATGGCATGGTAACAATATGAAAATTTTCACTATCCTTATGCATATCAGTGAAACTTGGGAGTCTTTCATCATAATATATTATTTCGCCATTCATGGCACCATAATGAAAAGCCTCTACTTCATTTATTGCCCTTGTGCAGATATAAACCATAGAATAATAAAAAGATAGCTTATTTTCTTTTACAAATTTATATAGTTTTGTAATATCTACCGTAAATGTAATCATATAAAATGGATGTGATATTTCGGAGAAAAAATCATATATTTCCCGTCTGTTCCATTCCTCTTTATTTATGATCTTCATTTATAAAATCCCCTCACGCTGAATTGTTAAAAAACAGGCGACTGAAAGGAAATCTCTCAGCCGCCATTTTTTTAGTATAAATTAGCCTATTTTTGCAATCATTCTTTGTATCATTACAACGTCCTCAAGAGTAATCTCTCCATCGCCATTAATATCTGCATTTACCATGCCAAGATCAGACAATGTTTTTACAAGCTTTGCTATATACTTTTGAGTTAGAACTACATCTTCCATATCAACCTTTGAATCACAGTTTACGTCGCCCGGTAAAGATATGGTTGGTCTGTCCTGATTGTCACTGTCAATATCTGTATCCACATCAGATTCTGTGTTTACATCATTTTCTGTGTCATCATTATTATCCAAATCGCTGTCAAGATTGGATTCGCTATCTGTTGTAACATCAGAGTCTGTTGTAGGCTCTTCAGGATCAACTTCCTCATCGCTGTCGGTATCTACAGCATCTCCTATAAAATAGTCAGAGGAAGATGAAACTCTAACCTGAACAGTATTGCTATAGATATATGGCACACAGCAAACATTTACAACATCCCCTGCGCTAATACCATCAGGATACTCTGCAGGCTTAAAGCAGTTAAGCTCATTGCCATCCTCATCTGTTAGGGTAATATTTGAGCTGTCATATTCACCCAGAGTTACATCCCTTAGCACTACAACTGTAGAAAGGTTATCCTTTAAATTGTAAAAATCACATTCTACTGCTGGGATAGGTTTGTTATTTCTAGAAATAGTTTTCACAGTGGAAGGCATTTTAATCTGTCGAACACTTTGATGCTCTGACACAGCACCATACACCTCAACAACTGAATTCATCTCATATTTGCCGGCTAAAACACCCGACTGATCATATAACTGGAAGCTATGCACTTCGCCGTCTTCGTCTACTTCTTCAAGAATAACAGTGCTATCACCATAAATATAAGCAACCTGTCCTCTAGTGGTTATCACTTTGCCTACACGAGTATTCTTTGCCTCTTCAAGAGTAATATAGTTCGCAGGCTCTGTATCAGATGTTGGTGTGTTATCAGTATCAGGAGATGGCTTTTCTGTACCGGAATTATCGTCGCTATCAGTATCGTAGATAATATCACCCGATGTACCATTACCCCAGATAACATTGATAAGATCTGGACAGTCTATATATGGATTGCGGTTGCCCTGATAATCATGTGCAACATTGTTTCTGTTGATTTCATAATCATCAACAGGATCAATGGCATTCCACTTTACAAGTGTGTCATATCCGCCAACCATAACTTTATCTATCAGATTGTATAATGATCCATAATGCGTTACCATATAGGCATAAATACGAGCTATATCGCCTTTGTATTCATCTACAACCTCCATAGTATGATCATCGCCAATATAAGCCACTACATAACTACTACAGTTGTCGTTGCAATAATATGGTTCTCCACCTTTTGCATCACCATATGGAAAACTACCATGAACAGAATTATCATCATTATAGGTAGGCCTAATATGGTGGAGATCATTTCCTCCGCCTGATTTGCCATATAAACCGCCGGACTTTGACTGTGGCCAAACGTGCTCACGGTTCCAATTGCTAGACGTTGTATAATCGTTTGTATAGAAGAGCCTAAAACCCGAATTTGTGTCATTTGCCAGTCTCTCTGACTTCTTATACATAGCTGCAAGAGAGCTACTGCCCGTGCCTGAATAGCTTGGGTGCTTAGCGTCTGTACCCCTTACGGTTTTACCATTAGAAATGGTTGTCGAAGAGGTTGTATAATTTATCAATGCACGCAAGTCTTCGATGACAGTTTTAGGATCATCCCTATTAACAAGATCCTCTAAACCGCCAAGAACATCATAGTAGCTTCCACTATAATGAATAACAGTAGAGTTACCCCTGTTGGAATTCTCCTGTGCAAATGCACTGTTGGCTGCCAAAGCAGACAGAGAAATAACCAAAACTGCCGCCAATATAACTGAAACAGCCTTTTTAAAAAATTTCATTTAAATACGCTCTCCTTAGAACAAAAATATAATTGTGTTTAAAACCCCCGTTTGAGTATACTTATTATATTACTATTTTATAAAAAAGTCCAGTGTAATTTTACCTTTTTATAGAAAAAGATTATCTATCTCTTTTTTGCACAAAAAATAGTTTTATTTTTGTTCATTTATTACATCAATCAAAATCTTCATAGATTCTAGCTGAGAATGTCTGCGTATGCTTTCTCTTGATTTGTTATTAAGCATATTAAAATTACATTGTTTAACAATAGTTTTCTTACGTGTTGCAACACCGATAAAGACAAGCCCAACCGGTTTTTCTTCTGTACCCCCTCCCGGTCCTGCAAGCCCTGTTACAGACACCGCAATATCCGCATCAGAAAGCTTTAAGACACCTTGAGACATTTCTCGTGCACTTTGCTCAGACACCGCACCATATTTTTGTAACGTCTCTGGGCTTACACCCAATATTTTCTCTTTTATTCGATTGGAATAGGAGCAAATGCCACATTCAAAAACCTGGCTTGCACCGCTCACATCTGTAATGCATTTTGAAAGTAACCCGCCAGTACAGCTTTCTGCTGTTGCAATTTTCATATTTTTTTCTATCAAAAGCTTAACCAACGCACTCTGCATATTGTCACAATCCACACCATATACAAATTTATCGCCTATAAACTGTCTTGCTTTTATTGTATATCGAGATAATAATTCATTAACATCATCATTCTTGTCATCACAAATTGATAATCTAACACGTATTTCACCAAAATCAGCATAAGTGGCAAGAGATAATTTTTCATTTTGTTTCACGAGTGGTCTTAGTCTATATTCCAATTCCGACTCGCTAATACCGTACGTGTTAATATTAGTTGTAAAAACCTTTTTCCCAATTCTTTTTGTTATATATGGTTCAACATAAGAGAAAAACATAGGCTTCATTTCATGTGGTGGTCCCGGAAGCACAATCGCTGTTCTATTATCTTTTTCTATGATAAATCCCGGTGCAGTTCCATTAGGGTTGTGCATTATCGTGCAATCCTCTGGAAAATAAGCTTGTTTCAAATTGCTGCTAACCATTTTCTTGCCTCTGCGCTGAAAATACGAAGATATACTCTGCAAAACATCATCACACAAAACAAGTTTGCTTTCAAAAAAATCGCATACAGCCTCTTTTGTGACATCATCATCTGTAGGCCCAAGTCCACCGGTTATAATTAAGGTATCGGCATCGACAAACTCATAATTCATAGCTTGCTTTATAGCTTCATAATTATCATCAAGAACGATTTTTTTATTTACTTCAATACCATATAGAGAAAGCTGTTGAGAGATAAAAACAGAATTGGTGTCAATTGTTTCCCCAAGCAACAGCTCTTTACCTATTGATATTAGTTTTATTTTCATAATTATCACCACACGAATTCACTTTTTTACTTACTTTCTTTTTCTCGTGAGCCGGCCTCGCCGGCAGGAATTTCGCACGAAAAT
>JAEDHT010000035.1 GCA_016296885.1 Clostridiaceae bacterium
TCTTGTTTCCATTCTTCTATTATATCACACTTTTACGATTTTGGGAGTAGAACCACGAAAATTGCAAACTACATATATTTTGGTGTAAAAGTAATTTTATATTGACATTTAACTTTACTTTGATAAAATATAATAAGTTAATTATATAAGAATGTCATAAAGAGGAAATAAAATGATTTTTGGTAAGTATATAAATCGCTATTATTTAAAATACGCAGGTATGTTGTTACTGGGCATAGTTGCACTTGTTTTTGTTGATTTTTTTCAGTTGAAGGTGCCTGAATTTTATAGAATGATTATCAATGCGATGAACACAGGCTATGTAGAGCTGAATGGTGATTTGGTACGCTTTGATATGAATATTCTGCTTGATAATATATGCTTTCCGCTTATTATCACAATTCTGGTAATGATCGTGGGACGATTTGCATGGAGAATTGCTTTTTTTGGAACAGCTATCCGTGTTGAGACTGATTTAAGAAACATAATGTTTAATCATTGTCGTAAACTTTCTCAAAATTATTATCAAGTGAATAAAGTTGGAACCTTGATGAGTCTTTTTACGAATGATTTGGAGACCATACAAGAGTGTTTTGGTGATGGTATATTGATGTTCACAGATGCTCTTCTGCTTGGCCTGCTTGCCGTTTATAAGATGTGGGATATGAACAAAGCACTTACTGGCTTGTGCCTAATCCCGATGGCAATTTTGCTTGGTATATCCACCATAGTGGGCAAAGAGATGATGAAACGCTGGGAGACAAGACAGCAGGCTTTTTCTGAGCTTTCTGATTTTTCTCAAGAGAGCTTTTCCGGTATTGCTGTTATCAAAGCATTTGTTAAAGAACTAAGAGAGTTAACCGCTTTCAAAAAGCTTAACAAAAAGAATGAAAATGCAAATGTAAACTTCACAAAAGTGTCCATGCTTTTGCATATACTTGTCACACTGCTTGTAGAGTCAGTTATAGGTGTTATTCTTGGATATGGCGGATATTTAGTATACTGCAAGGTGTTTAACGCAGGACAGCTTGTGGAATTTATTGGTTATTTTTCGGCAACTATATGGCCTATAATGGCTATATCTCAGCTCATAGATATGACATCCAGAGGTCGTGCATCCCTCAAGCGTATATCAGAGCTTCTTGATTCAGAAATTGATGTAAAAGACCGTGAAGATGTGAAACAGGTATCCTCACTTAGTGGTAAAATAGAATTCAAGCACCTCAATTTTGCATATCCTGATGAAACTATTAATGCGCTTAATGATGTCAGCTTTGTCATAAACGCAGGTGAAAGTGTAGGGATAGTTGGTAAAACGGGTTCCGGTAAGACCACGATTGTTGATCTTATCTTGCGCACCTACAATGTTCCGGATGGTACTATATACATAGATGACCATGATATCAACTCATTGTCTATAAAAACTGTCCGTGAGAAATGTGCTTATGTGCCACAGGATAATTTCCTTTTCTCAGACACGATAGAAAATAATATAGCCTTCGCCTATGATGAGCTGAATAGTGAGGATGTGGTTAACGCTGCAAAAATGGCAGACATAAACGATAATATATTGGGTTTCAAAGAGGGCTACAGCACTGTTTTGGGTGAGCGAGGTGTCACAGTTTCCGGCGGACAAAAGCAGAGAATATCCATTGCACGTGCATTGATGAAAAAAGCTGCAATTTTGATTTTGGATGACTCTGTATCCGCTGTGGATACAAAAACAGAACGTGTAATTCTTGATAATCTTAAAAAAATACACTCCAAACAGACAATTATCCTTATAGCTCACCGAATTTCTACTGTCGAGAAAATGGACAAAATTATATTTATAGATGATGGACACATACAGGCAGTTGGTACGCACGATGAGCTTTATGTAGGCTGTGATGAATATAAAAAGATGGTAGATTTACAACGTCTAGAAGATGAGGTAGGAGGTGACAGCAATGCGTGAAAATTCCCCCTTGCTATTTGTGGGTGCTGTAATCGGTGTATTTGCAATCATATTAAGTGTTGCATTTGCAATGATTAAGGAAAAGAAAAAGGAGATTGGTTTTGAGAGAAATATGGAAGACGCTGAAATAATCAAACGTCTTTTACATTACGCCAAGCCATATTGGAAACGCTTTATATTTGTTGGTGTCACCATGTTTGTTTCGATTGCATATAGCATTCTTTCACCGTTAATTGTGGGATGGATAGAAACACTGATTGTAGGTGATTTTGAGCTAAAACAATTGTTTACTGCTGTTGCTTTGTATGGTTCTATTCTGCTTATTTCTATGGTGTGCTTATATGTACAGGCTATTGTTTTGCAAAAAACAGGTCAGCAGATAATCTCTCATTTGCGTGAAGATGTTTTTACTCATATCGAAAGTTTGTCGCATGATCAGCTAAATCAAATACCTGTAGGTAAGCTTGTGACACGTGTCACAAACGATACGAATGCTATTTCCCTGATGTTTACCAGCCTTCTGGTAAATCTTGTTAAAAACTGCTTTGTCATCATAGGTGTGCTGGTGGCTATGATTACTGTTAACTACCAACTCACACTAATGGTGCTTTGCTTTGCTCCTTTTATAGTGCTATTTACCTATATTTTCAGAAAATTTTCTCGTAGAGCATATAGACGTGTTAAAGACTGCACTACTGATATCAACACATATCTTTCAGAAAATCTTTCCGGCATAAAAATCACACAAATTTTTAATCGAGAAGATAAGAAATTAAAGGATTTTACCCTCAAAAGTAATAACCTTGGCAAAGCTAAGCAGAAAGAAATACTAGTTTTCAGTATTTTCCGACCGTTAATATATATGCTATATATTAGCTCTGTACTATGCTTGCTATATCTCGGAGGCAAGGGCTATCTTGAAGGTAGTAGTTTTTTTGGACAAACCTTAAAGAGTGGTACAATCGTAACATTTTATATGTATATTTCAAAGTTTTTTGATCCTATTCAGAACCTTGCTGAGCAGTTTAATCGTCTTCAATCAGCATTTGCGTCAGCTGAAAAGGTGTTCACGATTATGGACTATGAGCCTGAGATAGTAGATTCTCCGGATGCCATAGATCTTGAGGAGATGAGGGGAGAGATAGAGTTTAAAGACGTGTGGTTTGCATATGTGCCCGACGAATGGGTGCTTAAAGGGGTTTCTTTCCATGTAAATGCAGGGGATACAGTAGCATTTGTAGGAGCCACAGGTTCAGGTAAGACCACTATTCTTTCTCTTATTTGTCGCAATTATGAGTTCCAAAAAGGACAAATATTGATAGATGGAATTGATATTCGTAAAATTAAGATTTCTTCTCTCAGGAAAAATTTCGGTCAAATGCTTCAAGATGTGTTTCTATTTTCCGGCACTATAAGAAGCAATATAGTGCTGAGGGATGAAAGCATAAGCGACGAGGAGATACGTGCTGCGTGTGAATATGTAAATGCCGATAAATTTATATACAAACAGGAGCAAGGGCTTGATGAGATAGTGCGTGAGCGTGGAAATAATTTCTCAGCCGGACAACGTCAGCTTCTGAGCTTTGCACGCACAGTTGTTCATAAGCCGACTGTGATGATATTAGATGAGGCAACAGCAAATATTGATACAGAAACAGAGCTTCTCATTCAAGATTCGCTTGAAAAAATGCGTAATATAGGAACAATGCTAATTGTTGCTCACCGTCTTTCTACGGTTCAGCACGCTGATAATATTATTGTGCTTGCAAACGGAAAGATAATCGAGCAGGGAACACATCAGGATCTACTTGCTAAAAGAGGCAGATATTATCAGCTCTATACTATCCAATATCACAAGAACCAAATGAAAAAGGCATAAGTTTATAATTGTACAGTATTTATCCATTCGCATCTGATATCAGGTGCGAATTTAGTTATATTTTTGTATATTTTAGAGAATAATAATACATTTCTTAACAAAAAAATAAATTTCTTTATTATTTGTTAAAAATTTGTTGACTTTTGACGAAAGAAAGATGTATAATTATTACAATGATAATATCTGGTTATATTCTTTTTTGATGAAAAACTATTATTTTAGCGTGTATTCGGGTACTATTCAGAAAAATTCTTATCCGCGAGGGAGAGTACATATGTCCGCAGATTTGCATTGTCACACCGTCATTTCAGATGGCACTGTGACATTAGAAGAGATTATTTTACTTGCAAAGAGCAAGGGTTTGTCTTACATATCAATTACTGATCATGATACTTTTGCAGGTGTTACAAGAGCTAAGATATTTGGCAAGAAGAACGGTGTTACCGTTATAGAGGGTGCCGAGATATCAGCTTATGACTATAAAAGAAATAGAAAAGTTCATATATTAGCATATATTTGCGAGTATCCTGACAGGCTTATGGGTATGCTCAAAAAGATAGGCGATAGTCGCAAGAGAGCAATGAGCATAAGTATACAAAAGGTCAATCGCATTTATCCTATTCCAACTGAAATGATTGTGAGAAGAGCCACAGGTAGCTCCAATATATTTAAGCAACACATCATGCACGCACTAATAGATGCAGGTTATACAGACACTGTGTTTGGCGATGTTTTCAAAAAACTGTTTCATCCCAGAACAGGTCTTGCAAAGACTACTATTGAGTATCCTGATGTCTATGAAGTTATAGATAGTATTCATGATGCCGGTGGTGTGGCAGTGCTTGCACATCCAGGCGTTTATGATAGCTATGAGCTTTTAGAAGAGTTAGCTGGCAGTGGACTTGACGGTGTAGAGAGATATTATCCCAGAAGCAATCCTGAATATGATGAATATCTTGATAATATCATAAAAAAATATGACCTGATAGCAACTGGAGGAACTGATTTTCACGGTGGTAACAGCACCCAGAAAAATGTTGTTGGCACAGTCAGTGTAGATGATTCTGTTATCGAACAACTCAAAGAGCGTAAAAAGAAATATCTTATTGCTGAGGAAGCACAATAACTTAAATAGATTTATTAATACCGATAATTATAAATTATTATATTTATCGGTATTTTTTCTTTGCTTTTTTTAATATGAATTATTATATTATATTTGTCTAATATTATTAATGGTGATATGATGAAAGAAATAGAATTGCTCCGTCCTATTGTTTCGATAAATAGTGACTGGAAAGAAATGGATAAATACTCCTATAATGGCAATGATCTCGGTGCCAATTATACACGTGAAAAAACAACTTTTAAGGTGTGGTCGCCAACTGCGTCACAAATTACTGTATGTCTTTTCACAAGAGGAAGTGATTCTGAGCCCGGTGCCGAATTTATTAGGAGCTTTCCACTTGATAGAAATGATACAACCGCTGTGTGGTCTGTCGAGGTTGATGGTGATCTCGACGGTATTTATTACACTTATCGAGTTGTAACTGATAATGTAACAAGCGAAACAGTAGACATATATGCCAAGGCTGCCGGTGTGAATGGTAATCGTGGAATGGTTGTTGATTTGAGGAGGACAGATCCAGAAGGCTGGGAAAATGATAAAAACGTGATGCAATATGCTCAAACAAAGGCTGTAATATGGGAAGTTCATATTAAGGATTTTTCTATACACGCATCTAGTGGTGTAAGCGAGCCTAACCGTGGCAAATATCTTGCATTTACTGAGCAAGGTACAACCCTTAATAACGATGGACTAACACCCACTTGTGTAGATTATCTCAAGCAACTCGGTGTTAACTATGTTCATCTCCTTCCTGTGTTTGATTTTGGATCTGTGGATGAGAGCAAGCCTATTGATAGTAGCTACAACTGGGGCTATGATCCGAAAAATTATAACGTGCCTGAGGGCTCCTATTCTACCAATCCGTATGAAGGTCATGCCCGAATTCGTGAGTTTAAAAAAATGGTAATGGCATTGCATAATGCGGGAATTGGCGTTGTTATGGATATGGTCTACAATCATACCTATGAAAGTCAAAACTCGTGGTTCAATAGAACAGTTCCAAACTATTACTATCGTTTGAATGCTGATGGCAGTTTTTCTAATGGCAGTGGCTGTGGCAATGATACAGCCAGTGAGCATAAAATGTTTTCAAAATATATGATTGATTCCGTTTTGTATTGGGTTAGCGAGTATCACCTTGATGGTGTAAGATTTGACCTTATGGGATTACATGATGTAAACACTATGAATTCCATTAGAATGGCTCTTGATAATCTGCCAAATGGCAAAAAAATAATAATGTATGGTGAAGCTTGGGATATGTTCACAGCTGTGGAACCAGGCACACTAATGGCAAGTAAAAATAATATTGGCGCACTTAGCAACCGCATAGCCACATTTAATGATGGTATACGTGATGCTGTTAAGGGAAATACATTTGATAAATTTAACCGAGGTTTCGCACAGGGCTATGGTCATCCAGATGCAGTAAAATCAGGTATAACTGCAAAAAGTGCAGGTTATGGTTGGGGATGGGCTAAGTCTCCAAGCCAGACCCTCACTTATTGCTCGTGCCATGATAATTACACTTTGTGGGATAAGCTTATGGTTTCTGTGAAGGGCAACGACTGCAACTATGATGTACGTGACGAAGCCATAGTGGAGATGAATAAGCTTGCTGGTGCTATTATCACCACATCGCAAGGTATGATATTATATCAGGCGGGGGAGGAGTTTGCTCGTAATAAGCAGGGTGAACACAATAGTTACAATCTTCCGGTTGATATCAATGCAATAAACTGGAACAATTTCAAAAAATATAGAGATATACACGATTATTATGCTGGTTTAATAGAAATCAGAAATAATTTTGCTCCATTTACTGATAACACAAGCACGTCTGCTATGGGTATAAAATTTATAAATACCTATGATGGCAGAGTGATATGCTATGTTATTAAAAATGATATAGATCCGGAAAATTCATGGAATACAGTTGCTGTTATTTTTAACAGTGATCCTAATGAATCTAAGAATGTATATCTCACACAGGATGGTCTTCCTAATGAATGGACTATAATTGCAAATAACAAATATGCAGGAGTAAATAGTCTTGGTGTAATTAATAACGGTGTAGCCCAGCTTCCACCGTCATCGTGTATGATTTTGGTAGACCGTGAAAGCTTCGAAGCAGCTCAGATAAAACCCAGACTAGGCAGAATTAGTATTAAACATATAGATAAAACAACAGGTAAAATACTTGATTTTGAAAGCTTTACAGGTGCCATTGGCTACAAATATAGAACATCTGCCAGCAAATTACTCACAGTAGACTATGATTGTAAGGCTGTTCTTGGTAAGCAAAACGGAGTCTTCAAAGAAACCCCTACAGATGTATCATACTATTATGAACCATGCAATGAGGGCGTTGGCAAGGTTATTGTAAAATATTTCAACGAGGATGGTACCCGCGAGCTTGCAGAAAGCAGAACTATTCGTGATAGAAAAGGCAAGAGATATGTGGTTAGAACATTGCCTTATATTGAACGATATGAGCTCGACTTTTCAAGATATCCGGAAAATAGCTCCGGCATTATAACAGATGATGTAATTAATGTAAATTACTATTTCAAAAGTATAGCACCAAGGGATATTAAGCTTTATTATAAGGATAAAAATAATAGAGGCAATATAAATGCTTACCTTTATGGTAACGATGGAGAGTTTATATTTAGCGAATCATGGCCGGGCACATCGATGACTAATATAGGTGGTGGACTATGGCAGATAGACTTCCACATAGGCGATTATGCCGAGAGATGTATTCCCGAGGCAATATTTAGCTTTGATGGTCAGCAAGAACCGGGCAACGGTCAGGGCGGATATAAAATTAAGGCAAATCAGGCTATAATAGCCAACAAAAAGATAAAATATACAGGCTGTAGTGTGGCAGTGCATGCTGTTTATATCACCGCTAACGGAAAAATACTCCAGCATGATGTGTTGAGATCTGTTCCTGATGGTGTAACAACCTACAATGTTCAAAGAAAAGAATTTGAAGGATACTGCTTCTATAAACAAAGCGGTGCAAGTGAGGGTGTTTACACTACAACTCCTAAATATATCTTCTTCACATATATTGAAGAAGATTGATACACAAAAAACAAGGCGACAAGATGAGAAATTTACATCTTGTCGCCTTTAAGTTTTTTGATTAATTATTAATAATTATATTTCGCAATATTTCTTTGCTACTTCACTGGCAAGTCTAGCGTTATTGTAAACAAGTTGAATATTAGCTTCAAGGCTCTTACCCTCTGTGAGCTTCTGAACTTTGTCAAGCAAGAATGGGGTGATGTTTTTGCCCTTAACTCCCTTTTCTTCTGCTTCTTTAACAGCTGATTCGATAGTCTTGCTGATAAGCTCTTCATCCATAGAGTATTCTTCAGGGATAGGATTGCTTACGAGCATACCACCCTTTAATCCGCAAGCCTCTTTTGCTTTGAATGTCTTTGCAATGTCTTCAGCAGTGTCGAGTCTTCTATCTACGGAGAAACCACTGTGAATTGTGTAGAAAGCAGGTAATTCAGATGTCTTATAGCCTACCACAGGCACACCCTTTGTCTCAAGATATTCGAGTGTAAGGCCTAGGTCGAGTATAGATTTACATCCTGCGCAAACAACCATTACTTCTGTCATTGCAAGTTCCTCTAGGTCAGCGCTAATATCCATTGTTTTTTCTGCACCTCTGTGCACACCGCCTACACCACCGGTTGCAAAAACCTTGATGCCGGCAGCTTTAGCACCGATCATAGTTGTTGCTACAGTAGTAGCACCATCTTCACCAAGAGCCAAGAGGAAAGGAAGATCACGACGGCTAGCCTTAGCAACATCTAAGCCTTTTTTACCAAGGTATTCTATCTGATCTTTGGATAGGCCAACACAAATCTTTCCACCGATAACAGCGATTGTTGCAGGAATTGCACCGCAGTCTCTGATGATTTTTTCAACATTCAATGCTGTTTCAACATTCTGAGGATAAGGCATACCATGTGAAATTATGGTTGACTCCAAAGCAACTACAGGCTTGTTCTCCTCGATTGCTTTTGCTACCTCGCTTGATACAACTACATAGTCCTTCATGTTCATTGATTATCATCCTCCGCTATAATTTTTTTTATATTTTCTTCTGAGATATTCTCACTTACTGTTTTATTAGAACCGATTGTTATGGATGCACAAGCGAGACCACACAAAGCGGTTTTCTTTGAGCTTAATTTATTTACAATACCATACACCATAGCAGCTGTGAATGAATCTCCACAACCGGTAGAATTGACCACATTGCTCTTGAAGGTAGGCAATATACCGGCCTCAAGATCGCCACAATAAACTACGCCGTTAGAGCCCATTGTCAAATAAACATTTTTGATGCCCTTATCCTGCAGTTTAAATGCAGCTTCTTTTGCATCATAGAAGTTGCTTACTTGTGTGTCGCTCAACAATTCAGCTTCAAGCAGATTTACCTTTATAGCGTAAAGCTTGTCGATTATCGGAACAAGCTTTGATGCTTTGTTTTCAGATACAGTGTCTGCTACTATTGGTACTGTTACATTTTCACCGATAAACTTGATAGTTTCGATAGGAATGTTTGCATCCAGCACTAAAGCTTTGCCGTTGTTGATTGTCTCTAGGTGAGAGGCTACATATTCAGGTGTTATGAGATTCATAATCTGCATATCGTTCACTGCATAGTGCATATCACCACATTCATCGTTTAGGCAAACATATGTTGAGGTACCATGACTCTCGCTGATTATAATTTCTGAAAGATCAAGATTGGTGTGCCTACTTGCATCAACAATAAACTGACCAAAGAAATCATTACCTATAGCAGAGAGTAGTTTAACATTGATACCAAGTCTTGCAATGTTTTCTGCAATATTTCTTCCAACTCCTCCTGGAAACAAGGTGTTTCTGCCAGGGTTAGAGTCATGCATGATGGGACGTTGTGATGGTGTGCCGATGATGTCGGCATTTATACCACCAACCACGGTAACATAATTATTGTTCATGGATGACCTCCTTCTATTTATAAGAGAATATAGACAAAATTATCTATATCTTCGAAAGTATTTTAACATATATTTTTATACGTAATATTCTTTTTTAGAAAAATAAAATTAATATTGTTGTTTTATTGACAAAAATGTTTGTAAATATTATAATAATACTGTTGATAAACATAAAAATTTGGAAATGTTTGTCAAAATTATTTTTTATAAAGGATGGTAAAAAAGAAATGAAAAAGTTTTTTAAGGAATTCAAAGAATTTGCCATGAAAGGTAATGTTGTAGATCTTGCAGTCGGCGTTATCATCGGCGGTGCATTTCAGGCTATTATCAATTCTGTAGTAAACGATCTTATAATGCCCCTTATAGGACTATTGACCGGTGGAGTAAACTTTAATGAACAATTTTTGATTCTTAAGCTTCCGGAGGGTGTAACTGCTGAATCTGTTACAAGTGCTGCAGTAGCTAGCGAGCTTGGTGTAACTACCCTCAATTATGGTGCATTAATTACTGCAATCCTAAACTTCGTTATTATGGCATTTGTTATTTTCCTAATGGTTAAGTTCATCAACAAACTGACAAGTTTAGGCAAAAAGGAAGTTGTTGAAGTGAAGACTACCAGAGAGTGTCCATATTGCAAGAGCGTAGTATCTATCAAAGCCGTTCGTTGCCCACACTGCACATCAGAGCTTGAGCTTGAAGAAGAATAATATATTATATTATAACTAATTTTAACAAAAATATTAAAAATACTTGAAAAAAATAAATGAAATATGTATAATGTTTCTGTAGCAAATTGGCTATTAACATAACCTTGAAGGGAGTTAAATAATGATTAAAAAATATGATCAGGAAATTGAACAAGCCTACAATGCAATCACAGTAATGGAAGAGGCTCAACGCTGCTTGCTTTGCTTAGATGCACCATGCTCAAAGGCGTGTCCGGCAGGTACAGATCCTGCAAAGTTTATAAGAAGTGTGAGATTTATGAATTATAAGGGCGCAGCTGAGACAATCAGAGAAAACAACGCCCTAGGTTCAATCTGCGCAAGAGTTTGCCCTACTGAAAAATATTGTCAGTTAGGTTGCTCCAGATGTGGCATAGATAAGCCAATTGATATAGGTGGTATTCAGCGCTTTGTTACTGATTTTGAGCAAAGCATAGATATGGATATTCTTGAAAAAGGTGAGGATAACGGCAAGAAGATAGCCATCATAGGCAGTGGACCTGCAGGTCTTCAAGCAGCTGCATCATTGCTTTCATTGGGATATGCTGTTGATGTTTTTGAAAAATCAGCCAAGGCAGGAGGTTATCTCAGATACGGTATACCGGAGTACAGACTACCTGATTATATAGTTGATTATGAAATAAAGAGAATAGAGAAACTTGGTGCCTCCATAAAGTTGAATGTCGAAGTTGGTAAGGATGTATCTATGGATGAATTAAAGTCAACATACGACGCAGTACTTGTTGCTATTGGTGCTAGTGAAGCTAAGGTGCTTCCTATGTTTGAGGGTAGCCCAATAGTAGAGACAGCAGTTTCCTTCCTTGCACGTGCAAAAGAAAACAAGGGTAAGATTGATCTTGAGCAGAACGTGCTTGTTATCGGTGGCGGTGACGTTGCAATGGATGTAGTTACCACACTAAAACTTTTAGGTGTTAAAAACGTAACAGATGTAGTATACGAGGAATTCTGTGAATTCCTTGCATCCAAGAAGGAGCTTGAGGGTGCTCAGTCTGTTGGTGTTACAATCATCGACGGTTATGTGCCGGAAAAACTCGATGGCAACACTGTTGTATTTAAGCATCGCCATATTGATAGCGAGCTTAAAATCACTGTTGATAAAATTATACTTGCAGTTGGTCAGAAAGTTTCTGACGATGCTCTTGGTCTCAACATAGTTAAGAATGAAGTAGATTTTGACGGCTATCATGTTGATGGTTCTAATGTTTTTGTTGCCGGTGATATAGCTCATGGCGATAAGACAGTTGTTTGGGCAGTTAAAAAAGGCAAGGAAGCAGCACAGGATATCCACAATTTCTTAGGAGGTAAAGCTCTATGATTAAAAAAGATTTATCTATAGATTTTCTTGGAGTACATTTTGAAAATCCGTTTTGTTTATCATCCTCACCTGTAGGAAACAACTATGAAATGTGCAAAAAAGCATTTGAAACAGGTTGGGGTGGCATAGTATTCAAGACACTTCCTCCTACACATTTTAAGATTGATGAGGTTTCTCCTCGTTTTGATGCACTTACCAAAGAAGCAACTCCTTTTGTTGGTTTTAAAAATATGGAGCAGTTATCTGAGTGGTCACTTGAGCAGAACCTAAAAGATATTAAGCGTTTAAAGACAGAGTTCCCTGAAAAAGTACTTATCGCCTCAATAATGGGCGAAAATGATGAGGACTGGGAAGAGCTGGCTCGCCTTGTAACTGAGGCTGGTGCAGATATGATTGAGATGAACCTTTCATGTCCTCAGATGACAGCTCATACAATGGGTTCTGATGTTGGCACAAACGCTGAGCTTTGCAAGAGAGACTGTATCGCAGTTAAGAAGGGTACTCATCTTCCTGTATTAGCTAAGATGACACCAAATATTACAGATATGGTGCCAATTGTTAGAGCTTGTCTTGAGGGTGGTGCAGATGGTATATCTGCTATCAACACTATTAAGTCTATATGTAATGTTGATCTTGACCGCAAGGTAGGTCTTCCAATAATAAATGGCAAATCTTCTATATCCGGTTATTCAGGAAAAGCTGTTAAGCCGGTTGCATTGAGATTTATTCAGCAGATGAGATCTGCTGAGGGTCTTGAAAATTTACCAATTTCCGGTATAGGTGGTATTGAAACATGGTCTGATGCTGCTGAGTTTATCCTTTTAGGCTCCAGCACTCTTCAGGTTACAACCGGTATAATGCAGTATGGCTATCGTATTGTTGAAGATATGAAAAATGGTCTTATGCATTATATGGATGAACAAGGTGTGGATCGTCTTTCTGATCTTGTTGGACTTGCAAACCAGAACATTATTCCATGCGAAGAGCTCGATCGTGATTATAAAGTTTTCCCAGCTATTGACGAGGATAAGTGCATTGGCTGTGGTAGATGCTATATTTCATGCTTTGATGGCGCTCATCAGGCAATGGAGTGGGATGCAGAAACTCGTAAACCACATTGTAATACTGACAAATGTGTTGGCTGTCACTTATGTGCATTAGTATGCCCTGTTAAGGCTATCAGTAAGGGTGAAGTAGTTCTCAAACCAGGCAGAGAGGGCAGAGCAGAAGATAAGATTGTTAAATAATTTAATTTAATAGATTTTTTAAACAACGGTTATGGATTTATTGTCTATAACCGTTGTTTTTTTGTATGGCGTAAATCCATCGCCAAAGGTAAATTATCTCGGTATGTTGAAGATTTTTCTACAATTAGTTTGGATTAAATAACTAACTTTTGTTTATGCATAATTATATATATTTTTGTAAAAATTTAATGTATAGAAAAAAGCCAAGATCAGCTGGATACTAATCTTGGCTTTAATAATGAGTGCATTATTCTTTTTTACTCTTTTTGTTGATATTCACCTGAGATAGGGGATTAGAAAATGCGGCGGCTTTTAGCTGACTATCAGACACATGAGTATATATCTGAGTAGTTGCCAAATTTTCATGACCTAAAAATTCCTTTAGAACACGCACGTCTACGTTTCCGGTCTGATACATCAAAGTGGCGGCAGTGTGGCGAAGTTTATGGCATGAATAACCATCAGCAGCTGATAATCCTATTTTTGCAAGATATTTATACACAAGCTTTTGAACCATGCTTACACTCATTCGTCTGTTTTGGCTACTAATAAACAATGCATTTTTATGTTCATTTTTTATTTTATCATGTGGTCTTACCTTAAGATAGTCAGCGATAGAATCAACACAAGCTTGATTGAGATATAATAATCTTTCTTTACTGCCTTTTCCTTTAACGATCAGCGTACCGTCAGATTTTATATCATTATAATTAATATCAACCAGTTCCTGAAGTCTTAACCCACAGTTTAAAAACATTGTCAGTATGCAGTAGTCACGTTCTTTATAGTTGCCATCCACACTTTTTAATAGTTCTATTGATTGTTCCAATGTGAGGTGGCGTGGTAACTTTTTTTCTATTTGAGGTACATGGAGTTTAGCAGTAGGATTGTTTTTTATAAAGTTATATTCCGTCAGATATGTATAGAATGTCCTCAGGCTAGATGTTTTTCTCGAACGTGTGGCAGCGTTGTTTTTACGTGTTTCTGCTAGGTATTTCATATATATCAGAAGGTCTGTTACCGTGACATTATCTATCATTTCATAAGTGACATCATCTAGAGGAATATTTTCAAATTCGATGTCAGGCGAAACACGTTTTGTGTGCTGTTTATAAAATCTAAAAAAGGTTTTAAGATCTTTGCAGTATTCATCTACAGTCTTTGCAGATTTGTTTTTAACGCTTATGCAATATCCCAGAAAAGATTGAATAGGGGGTGATAGGCCATCTAAATCGTTTATTATTTTATCAGACATTTTTTCTCCCTCCATATTAACGCATAGGGCACTGCGAAAAGACATATCACAGTACCCTAAAAACATAGTTTCCCTATTTATTCGCTTCTTAGTGCCACCACCGGGTCTTTCTTTGCAGCTAAACGTGATGGGAACAAACCAGCCACCACTGTGAGCAATACACTAATCAAAACCAGTGCGATTGCGCCCTGATATGGAAGCACAGCGTTAATGGTTTCTATACCTGTCACAGAGTGTACGATCATATTGATAGGTATACACAGTAGTACAGTGAGTATAATTCCTATAGCACCGGCAGTGAATCCAATAATCACAGTTTCTGCGTTAAATACTCTTGATATATCTCTCTTTGATGCACCTATACTTCTCAATATACCAATTTCTTTTGTTCTCTCTAGCACAGAAATATAGGTTATTATGCCAATCATAATAGATGATACCACCAAAGATATACCAACGAACAGGATGAGAACATATGAAATAGCGTTAATTATTGTTGTAACAGAAGACATAATTATTGCGATATAGTCTGTATAATTAATTTTATTATCTTCATCAACAGAATTATTATATTTTTCTATCTCTGAGGAGATCATATCCTTGTTTTCAAAAGTGTTTGCATAAATATTAATAGTAGTTGGTTTATTTTTATCAATTATACCCAGTTTTTTATAATTTTCTTCAAGGGTAGCCTCTGATATAGTGGCTGGCATATAGTTATCATATAGGTCTGCTAACTTAATATCATCATAGCCCTCAAGCTCAGATTTAAATGCATAGGCAAGCTGTTCAGAACTCATAATTTCAAGGCTTTCAAGAGTTTTCTGAGCATATTGATCTGCTATCTGCTTGATTATAATTTCACGTACATATGCCATCAGGGTTTCATCATCCATATCTGCTATGTAGGCATCGAGCTCTTCCTTTTCCATGCCCATTTCTTCTGCATATGATTCAGATAGCATATCCTCTATATATTCACGTGACATATCCTTCATAGCTTCGTCGGCCTGTGTATTTAAGAAGTCATCGTCAGCGGTGGAAGCCACTTCCTTGTATATTTCAGCTAATTCACCATTGGATAGGTTATTAAGATACTCTTTAATATCCTTTGCCTTTTGCTCATTTGTAGGTTCTACATAGTCCTCTGTTTTAAATGGTAAAGACGTGAACACATCAATACTTGAATCTTTTAGTTGTGCTTTAACAGCATCAGTATTTTCTGCCTGCTCTATCACATAATTAGTCAAAGCACTTGTATAGCCAATAGAACCGGAAACAGATGCCGACACAGCATCTTCGTTAGGTCTAATAATACCACAAATTTTTAATTCTATGCCGTTGTCGTAAAGATACTTTAATCCTGCATCAGTTCCGGAAAAATCTACGTAAGTATTGGTTTTTGCATCGTATCTATAGTAATTTGCCGGCAATACAAGACGAAAAGACATATTACATATATCCTCGTATGACCAGCTTTGTTCTTGAACGTCTAATTCGTCACCCGTAAAGTATGCGGAGTAAACCTCTTCCATTTCCTCCGATGATTTCAAGCCTAGTGCATATAGACACATATCGCTTACTTCATTGTTCTTGTCCACTACAAGCACTATCTCGTTATACTTCTGTGGCCATTCGCCATACAAAACATCATATTGTTGTTTTACAAGTGGATTAAGTAATTCCTTTCCCTCGCCCGGTAGCATTTCTTGCCATACATTGATGGTAGAAAATCTAGATAAAGATGATGTAGACATAGCAGAGTACATATTATTTTCTTGAGCATCAGAATCTTTACTTACACTATCTTCGATACCCATTACATCTTTCATCATCTCTTCAATATCAGATTTGATAATCTTTCCGTCTTCATCCTTAGCATAGATATTCATATCAAGATCATAACCATAGGATAAAGCGCTGATATAATTTGTAATATCATTGTCTTTATTCTCTAAAAACTCCTTAAATGCAGTTAGATTATTCTTCTGTGTGTCAAGGTTATTCATAGAGTTAAGCAGTTCATACATAACTGAGTTGGAGTACACAGCATCAAGCTCATGCTGTGTATCTTTAAGGTTATCAACACTAAGTGTTTCCATAAGTGTTGATAAGTCTACAGTCTCTGATTCAATGGTAAGGGGGTAGGATGATAAAGTGTCCTCCTGAACAGTGTCAATATATGTTTGCACACCATTAGAAACAGCTAGTATAAGAGCAATTCCGATTATTCCTATGCTTCCGGCAAAGGACGTGAGGAAAGTACGGGCTTTTTTTGTCATGAGGTTGTTAAGAGAGAGAGAAAGTGCTGTAAAGAATGACATCGAAGTTTTTTTCTGTGCTTTTTTAGATTTCTTTATCTTTTCATAATGTTCATCAACCACAGTATCAGATTCACCCTCATAGGGGCTTGTGTCATCTATCATTTTTCCGTCAAGCAGTCTTATTATTCTTGAAGAATACTTATCGGCAAGCTCAGGGTTGTGTGTTACCATAATAATAAGCTTATCGTTTGAAATTTCCTTTAATATCTCCATTATTTGCACGCTGGTTTCTGAATCCAGTGCACCGGTAGGCTCATCAGCCAACAAGATATCAGGATCATTTACTAAGGCTCTGGCTATCGCAACACGTTGCATCTGACCACCGGACATCTGATTTGGCTTCTTATGAATCTGGTCTCCAAGACCTACTTTATTTAATGCCTCGATTGCTTTTTTTTTACGCTCAACCTTAGACACGCCCGATAATGTTAGTGCAAGCTCCACGTTTGATAGCACACTCTGATGAGGTATCAAATTGTAATTCTGGAACACAAAACCGACAGAATGATTTCTATAATAATCCCAGTCACGGTCTTTATACTTCTTTGTAGACATTCCATTAATAAATAGATCGCCATTTGTGTATACGTCAAGACCACCAATAATATTAAGTAATGTGGTTTTTCCGCATCCCGATGGTCCTAAAATAGATACAAATTCATTTTTTCTAAAGTTAATGTCGATGCCCTTAAGCGCTTCTACGCTATTATCACCTAAATCATACACTTTTACAATATTTTTTAACTCTAACATTAGGTTCATCCTTTCTTACCTATGCTTTAAAGAATACTTATCTATATGCAGATACATTTTTTCTCTTTCTTCACGATGAATATATACACTCTGCACCAAACCTACGCCAAAATAGAGACACATAATAGACGTACCTCCTGAGCTGAAAAAGGGGAGAGTTATTCCAATTACAGGAATAAATCCAAGCACCATGCCAATATTTATCACGGTTTGAACAAACACCAACGATGAAAATCCAATGCAAATGTATTTTCCCATTGCATCTCGTGAGTAACTGCAATTAATTATGCATTTAACAATTATTGCAAATAAAAGAAAAAAAATTAAAATACATCCTAAAAATCCAAGCTCTTCGCCTGCAACTGTAAAGATAAAGTCATTTTCCTGTTCCGGTACAATACCTGTAGCTACTCTGGTGCCATTATATAGTCCGCTACCACGAAGTCCGCCTGATGCTATTGAAACCTTACCTTGATACTGTTGCCATGCATAGTCTGATAAATTGTTTTCATCCATATCAAAAAGAGCTAATATTCTGCTCCTGTGCTCATTGTTAAGAATTTTGTTCCAAATCAACGGAGCGCTTGCAGTGGCCCCTGCAAAAAGAATTATAAAATATCTCAGCTGAGTTCCGGCCACAAAGCTCATAATAAGTGCCATAAACAAAAAGATTGCGGCTGATCCGTCATCGCCCTGGAGGTGTATAAGAACTGTCGGTATCAGAGCGTGAATAAGTAGACTAAAGGAACCAACAAATGTTTTAATCTTGTCGTGCTCGTTTAGATATTTCAGATGTTTTGAAAATGTAATAATAAAGCATATTTTTGCTAACTCAGACGGTTGAAAAGTCATTCCGCCTGGAAGTAAAAGCCACGCTGTGTCATCAGTTCCCGATACTCTGATTCCCACAAAAAAGACCATAATGGTGAGAACAAATGATATAAAGGCAGGAATAAACCACAATCGTTCAATAGTTTCATAGTCTACCACAGATATTATAATAGCACCTATATATCCTACTGCAACTGCAATTATCTGAGAATTTAAATAGTTATAGTCATAGGTTCTTTGCATACTGCTAATCAATAAAAAGCCATATATAGATGCTACAATGGTAAAGAGCCATAGGAGTTTATCAGTTTTTTGTATATAACTGGTTATTACACCGCACAACCGCCCAAGCATTTTTCTCACCCCTTCCTAAAAAAATAATAAATCTAAGGAAACGCTGAATAAATCAGTATTTAGATCGATATATAAGCGATGAAGCT